>JAQYWN010000005.1 GCA_029379265.1 Rhizonema sp. NSF051 | reverse complement strand
ACCTAGCACTTAGTCAAGGAATTAACATTGAAGTTTCCAGGTGCAAGATCTGAGTTAACCAACAACTCGTTCCCTGCAACAGAGAACTTGTCTTGCCATTAGGTAACACTTGCAATTTACGGGGAATAAACCGCATGTAATCCTTCTTGGCAACCCGCCCTTTCTTCTTAGTTTCGTTAAACCAGGAGTCAGGAAGCCTATCTTCATCACCTTCATCCCAAAGTTCCCGTTCATCTAAAGTAAGATAACCTTCAGTAATATCTGCATCATCAGGGCTGACATCCAACGCCGTCGGTAACTGAGGCAAGACAATTTGCTTATCAGCATCGTAGCGCACAACGTAATAGTCTTGTCCGCATTCCCGACAAAAAACAAGCGGATACAACAAGCGGTCTTCAGTCGTTGTATACTGACCTTCAAGAGTGAGAAGACGCTTGTCTCGATGTTCAATCGTGGCGTAAACACTACCCCCTTGAGAAATAAACTGATGCAGGCGAAAAGCCAATCCCTTAGTCTTACTTCCCCACAGAAACATCTGTTTAAGAACCTTCAAACATTGTTCGTAGTTGCGCTTCAGCGCATCTTCATCATCTGCCGCCACACAACTACAAACTTGAGCCAATTTCTCCGCACCTTCCTGAAGCGTAATTGGTATACGGCGAACATAACTCACAGATTTTTGAGAAGATGTCGTGTATTTCCCAGTAGATGCAGCCGCAAGCCGAGCAGATTTTGTTGGGAAAGTAATAATCTTATTCTCCGTTACCCCATCGACGACTTCTTCCTTCAACCCGAAGTTCATCTCAATCCAGTCGCTGAGGGGATGCTGTTGGAAATTCTCCAACGTTTGTGCTGACTCGTTTGGTAAACCAGCTTGGATACTTTGGCGTAGTTCCTCTATAGTAGGTTCAGCACGTTTGATAGAACGCTCTAGAGTTTCATCAATAACATTGCTAGGTTTGATTTCCACACCAAATAACTTACTAGCGACATCCGCCACAACTTGACGGCGTTGTTCGCGAGAACCTTCCGTTGACATAGTGGCGCTCGTGCCAATACAGAGTATTTGATGATGATTTTTGCTGCGTTGGCGGAGTTTGCGAATTAAGATGGCAACGTCTGCACCTTGTCTTCCCCGATAGGTGTGGAGTTCATCGAGTATGAGGAATTTTAAATTGGGAGACTCTACCAGTTTATTTTCATGAGTGCGAGAGAGCATTAACTCTAGCATCACATAGTTGGTCAGTAAAATGTGGGGAGGGTTATTTTGAATTTCGGTTTTCTTCGTTAAATCTTCTTGTCCAGTGTACTGTTCAACGCGAATGTGAGTGTTAGGAATCTGGCGCAAAAATTTGTCGAGTTCTTCTTTTTGGGAGTTAATTAAGGCATTCATAGGATAAACTAAGATTGCCCTCACTCCCTCAATTTCCGGATGGTGGAGTAAATCATTAAAGATAGGCACAACGTAAGTCATGCTTTTCCCAGAACCTGTTCCTGTGGTGACAACAAAGGGTTCTTGACGTTGTGCCGTGTGGAACGCTTGTGTTTGATGGTAGTGGAAAGTATATTTAGAGAAGTAGCGATCGCACTCTTCATGAAGAACTCGCTGTTGCACCAATTCACTAACAATTGCACCTTTTTTGTAGGTAGGATTGAGTTGTATTAAAGGTTCAGTCCACAATTGCCCTTTATCCAATTCGGCATCTACAAAAGCTTTTACTTTAGCATCGCGAATTTTTAAGAAGCTTTCAATATAGCGGCGATAGTCTCCAATGACTTCATTCCGGAAGTTGAAAATGTCCAGGTAATTCTGTTTGAATTCATAATTCGTAATTGATTTTGACTGAATTGTACTTCCTCGTTTATTAATCCACTCTCGAAGTTGATGACTGAGAATTGTATTAACTGTCGAAAAATCCAACACTTCTTCAATATCTGTTAAATCCCAAATTTCCGGAATGCTAGAGAATAAAAGAGCTAATTGTTCTGGCGTAACTGACTCAATACTCGTACAATCTAGAATTGCTAGCTTTTGACTAAGAAAAGTACTCGCGGCTGTGATCGCACGTTCATCCTGCTGTAATAAATCCTGTAGTTTTATTGGAAGTTTCATATTTTGTTATTGATATTATTTTAAGTAGAGTGCCTCACGCAACCGTATTATTACGGCTATTCAAAATTCATGCATTCTGTTTGTAGTTGCGCTTCAGCGCTCTCAGTAACTACGAATCTTGATGGCTGTCTTCGTAAAGAGAGTTGAATGCGCTGAAGCGCAACTACGAACTTAAGACGATACCATATGTACGAATATCGGAAACTGACTCAGGAACAAAAAAGAACACTTGTTCAAGAAAGATTGGCGAAAGGTTATCCTCCACACTCGCCACCACATCCAATACAAGACAGTGAATTTTACTTGATAACGACTACTTGTTATGAACATAAATGTCGGATAAATACTAAGGAACGTCGTCAGCAACTGTTGAATGCATTGTTTGAAAAGTTCACATATGAAGAAATAGAAATACTTGGTTGGGTAGTTTTACCTAATCATTATCATTTGTTAACAAAAAACGTTAACTTCAAACTGTTAAGCCAATTATTCCGCTCAATTCACGGTTCTCTTGCCCGCCAATGGAATATTGAAGATAATGTCACTGGTAAAGTTTGGTGTTCCTTTAGCGATCGCGCCATTCGTTCTGAAAGACATTACTACACAACCTTAAACTATATTCATTACAATCCTGTAAAACATAATTGGGCAGAATCTCCTTATAATTGGGTTGAAACTAGCGTTCATTGGTATTTAGAAAATCATGGAAGAGATTGGTTACGCAGTTGTTGGACTAAATATCCGCTAAAAGATTACGGTAAAGACTGGGATCGCTAAATAATTTGTTCGTAGTTGCGCTTCAGCGCATTCAAATCTTGAGCGAAGACAACGTAACTACGAACTCCTATCCCAAGACTCCAACACCAACCTTCGCACACGATATTCCCCAAATTCCTTATAATTTGTTCGTAGTTGCGCTTCAGCGCATCTTCATCAGGATCAAGAGGCGCTGAAGCGCAACTACGAACCTTAAGATTTACCGAACATCTTATCCCAAGCCTCCAAAACTAACCTTCGCGTGCGATACTCTCCAAATTGCTGAATCTCATTGTTCTTCAACACCCGAAATGTTTCACTAGGGAAGTCTTCGCCGTAGACATCAGTAGGATCGAGAATATAACGCAGTTCATCACGGGTGAGTCCGTAGAGTTTGGCGTAATATGCGTCTAATTCTGCTCTTAATAATGCACGGCGGTTGCTGTTCCAAATAAATGGTTCGCGATCGCATCCCATGTCTTTGGCAAAGGGCTGCATATCCCAAGCAGTGTAGACGAGTTCGAGTACGCGGGTACTGATGAATTCTGTGTCTTCTGGGGTGTATGTTTCTGGGGGAAGGATGGGTAGTTGTCGGACAACGTAAAAGTTTAAATTTCCACCACTTGCTTTTTGCTTTGCGACGTAATCAAGAATTAACGAATTAAAGTTAGCAACTAATGCACTTACTTTTTTGGGATTTTGATCTGAAAAAACTAATGGCATGGAATTACCAACACCAAATTTAGGAATAATCGTAAATCTAACACTCCTTGAGTCTGCAACAGCACTTATAGTATTCCGAAAGCCAATTAACCATGAATATTTCCAAAATTCTGGAACTCTTACTAAAACCTCTTCTTGAGACACCCAATATCTTGGCAAAACTATCCAGTCAGGATTCTGAAGCTGTTCTAAGTCAGCTTTATTAGTACGGGGACGAGTACCATACATATCTTGCGCTGGGATTCCAGAAAAAGTGGATTCACGATGGTTAAAAATGTCTGTCAATTTTGCCTCATATAAAGGAAGATAAGTAAGGTTGTCTTTCTTCATTAAATTATTTTCAAGAATCCATCCATCTTTCTCTAGTTGATTTCTCTTACAGAAAAAGGACACAGAATCATTTGTCATGTCAAACATCCGTAAGAAATAAATACCCCAACGGTTATTGTGTAAACTTTCATTTACCAAAACAGTAACATTTTGATAAATACTTTTGATGAATTCAGCATCTTTAACTGTTTTAAGGATTGGAAGATTTAAGGTATTTGGGTTAAGTTTTTTAATATCTTCAACTTTGAGACTATAAACCCTGCCAATTCTTCTTATGTCATCTGTTTTCCATAGCTGTGCTGCTAGTTTTACTTCCTTAACTTCTCTTCTTGAAAACGTTAATAAAGAAAATGAATGTGTACTTTCTAAATCTGGAAAAATATACCCTCTATTCGTAAAATCATAGAAACTCGCAAGAGCGTAACCTTTTACTATTTTTTGGATAAAAATCTTGTTAGAATCATCAGTAGCAATTCCTGATGGGACTATACAACCAACCCATCCTTTTTTATTAGTAAGCAACCATTTTTTTTCAGTAAATAAAGCATATGTATTAACATCCCCTACAGCAGTTGTTGGAAAATTTCCAGACTCACGAAGAAACTTACTCTGTGTCTCAGCATCATGTTTTGCCTGCTCAAATTCATGTGCTAACTCTGGCTTATTTTTATATAACAGCTTAATTAATCTTTCTCGTTCTGCCTTATTAGCTTTAGCAATATCAGCATTACGAGCCGCAAAAAAATCTTTCTCCTGCAACTTAATCCGTTCCCAAGGTGGATTTCCCAACACGCAATCAAAACCACCCACCTCAAACACTTCAGGAAACTCGACGCACCAGTGGAAAAAGTGCTTCTCCTCCGCTAACTTATTCGCCGCCTCTACTATCCTTTGCGTTGATAAATTACCCCGCAATAGCTGAGTTAGCGTTTCTGTGGTGGGGAATAATTGTAAATTATGTTCTGTTAGTGGCATAAAAAATGCAGCTGTCCATAAATTACACGCTGAATAGTCTCGCCACCAACCGGGATTTTCACGACTTTGCTGGTATTGCGCTTGTTTTTGCCTGACTTGTTGCGGTGTGGTTTCGGCAATTTCTCCTAACTCCCGCGCAGTTTCAGCATACTGTGCGCGATCGCCTTCCAATTTCTCAAATATCGATAATTGTCCCTGGTTATCCCGTTCTTTCTGATTCCGCTTTTTAAACTGTGTTGATAACTTCTTATCATCCCCCGTCACAGCTTTGTATGCTTCATCGGGAATTCCCTCTTCCAGACAACTGATATCCAATACCCCCACGAGGGAATTGCCACACTTAATTCTGTGATCTAAAAAGTTGAGTGGCATCCCACTAGCAAAGCCTTCAATCCATAGCGCCACTTTGCATAAATCTACTGCCAAAGGGTTGATATCCACCCCATAAATACAGTTTTGAATCACATCTCGAATTGCTTGGCGTAACGGTAGATATCCGGGCTCTGCTTCTCCAGTGCGGATTTTAGCTAATTCTTTACCAAGGCGACGTGCTGCAGCGAGGAGGAAATGCCCTGAGCCGCAAGCGGGATCGACAATTTTGAGACTGAGGAGTGCTTGTTCGTAACGCTTTAGCGCATCTGGTAAAGCACTACGAACCTTCTCTTCAATAACAGGTTCTAATGCAGTTTTGATGAGTTGTTGGACGAGTTGTGGTGGAGTATAATAAGATCCAGTGGTTTTTCTATCGCTTCCTAACACCAAATCAAATTTATATAACCCCTGACGCTGGATTACCTGAGGGTGAAAATCCAACAAACTTTCATACACACTTCCTAATTCTTCCACATCCAAAGCAGCATAATTCACGCGTCGCAATTGTCCCTTTTGTTGGTACAGCGACAAATGCCGAATCGCTACTAGTAAATCGTGATTATCAATGGCGCAATCATCCAACGCTTGTAGGGTATTGGAACCGAATAAATCACCATTTAAAGGCGACAATTCTAAATACTCTCCCCGCCAGTTTTCATCAAACAAGCGAAAAGTAACTCGCAAACCCTTAACTCTTGAAGGCGGATTTCTCGCTCATCCTCTGACAGTTCTCCAGTGATGGCAATGACGCGAATTTGACTACCCTTCTTCTCTAGTTTCTGCTTCAGAGCATCAGCAACATATTTCGCTGTGGCAATATAGCGACACCAAATAATCGCGTTATAACCGTCTGAGAGTAAACTTTGGATGAAAGCAATACATGATTGCAACTTTTGGTCTTTCTCACCGTGTAACTTATCAGCTGCTTGCACAAAAGCTCTGAGTTTGCGTTTATCTGCATCACCATAACTTTGTTGTCCCTGTTCGACGACGACAGTGGGAGGTGCATCAACAACTTGCTCAAGCTCTGTAGAGTCGTAGACGTAGGAACTCATCAAGTCTTCGTCTAAATCGGCAAGTATTTCGCCACCGGATTTACTCACCTGACGGTTTAATGTTGCGACTGCGGCAGCAGGGGAAGACATAACGCAACGAATCAAAGCCAAAGCTGCCCAATAACGTCCCCGACGTTGGGCATAGCTCATGTCTTGTGTCGTCGTTTTTACCAGCCCACGAGCAAAGTTATAGACATCCTCAAATAACTGCTTGTACTCCTTCGATAACTTGTAAGGCTTTTCCTCTGATTCTCTTTCCGGAAAAGGAGTCTCATTTCCCAACCACTGCTTGACATCTGCCCGCCGCCGTTGCACAAAATGACTTGCTAGCTGAGTTCGCTGTTGCTCAGTCAGTCTATCTAAGCTCACATGTTCAAACTCAGGCTTGAGTAAACCTAGCAGCGACAGAAAAGCCTCTTCAATACCACTGTGAGGAGTCGCTGTCAGGAGCAATAAATGGCGATCGCTTTTATGAGCAATTTCCTGAATAAGTTGATGACGTTGCTGCTGGGATGTACTCTTATTACTGGAACGAGTACAAGTATGTGCCTCATCCACAATCACCAAATCAGGGCAGTGTGTCACAAAACTTGCACGGCGACGTTCAGCCTTAGCATAGTCCAAGCTGACAATCAGGTGTTGATAATAACTAAATATATGAGAATTATTAGGTATTGCCCTCTCCAACTTAGAAGCCGTACCCGAGCGTACCACCACCGCATCAATATGAAATTTTTCTCGTAATTCAGTATGCCACTGCTCGCACAAATGCGGAGGACACAAAACTGCAATCCGCTTTACCTCACCTCTATCCAAGAGTTCACGGGCAATTAATCCAGCTTCAATAGTTTTACCGATACCAACATCATCTGCTACCAGTAATCTGACTGTTGCCAATCGCAATGCCATTAATAAAGGGACTAACTGATAAGGACGGGGACGCAGCGATAACCGTCCCAAGCAGCGAAATGGCCCCGCCCCACTCCGTAGTAAGTGACGAGCTGCATCCATCAGTAAGAGTGCCGATGTATGATCTTTGACCCCAATTGAACTTGGCAAGGGAAATATTGCAGGTTCAAGAGTTTCCAGCCCCAGCAACTGAAAGATTCCCGCGATTTCGTCTTCATTGCCACCCAAGGGACGCAATCGAATCACATCTTTATTTTCAGCAGGCAGCACAACCCACTGCCGACGGCGACAACTGACTATAGAACCGGGTGTGGGGGTCAAGATTTCTGTCATCGTTTCCCTGTTTTGGTGTAAAGGCAGCAGAAAATAGGTAGTCAGAATGGATTTCTCACTACTTAATTCCAACGTGCCAAAATAAAATTTATTACTACTTGCTTGACAGTTATAGTTTCAGATGTAACATTTCAGCATCCGAAATATCTCTGAGAAAGATTAAAAAGGTTTAAATAGCAATTGTGTAAATTCTCGAGATATGCTGAAGCAAGGCAGTAATTTCACGAGTGAGTTCAGTGGCGATCGCATTTCCTCACCTTCCCGTCTTGGGGGAAACGGAAATCTTCTTTTTTCGTACATGGTTACTAAAAAAGTCGTGGTATGCGATCGCGCTCTCATTTATCTATGGCGGTTCTCAATACTCGCCCTCACCCCCAGCCCCTCTCCCAAGTTTGGGAGAGGGATGCCAATCAAGAACGCGGTCAAAGTATTTTGTATGTGATTCAATCGAGAATTACTGACTTCAGATGGGATTATACCTAACCAAAAGTTTGCCTTGACTTATTGCAGCTGAATACGCACCACCATTTGCAGTAAAAACATTAACACCTCGGACAGTTACATAATCACCATCAAATGAAATTATCAAACAGGGCTACGAGGCCTTAATAAATTTTCTGGGAGTTACCGATACTATTCGATTTGTTCAATATTTTAGTCCCGGAAAAGGAGATTGTACCAAAGAACGTCATTAATGGCTTGATGAAAAAAGTTTGCCTGAAGTCTTGGTGGAGATGGAACAATTGCAGTCAGACGACACCAATCAATATGACGAAATTATTGAGTAATGACTAGTATCACTGCATGAAATTAAAAATAAAAGAAGTTTAACTTGCAGGCTGTATAGCAATTCTGAAACATTTGGTAACAAGCTAAGGTTAGGCAACTTGATTAACAGTTGGCTGTGGAAGTGGTTCATTTGTAGCTTCGTAAGCCACAACTAGGGATTCTAACGCTTCAATGCCATTTGTCACAGCTTCTTCATAAGTATCGCCATGAGTCCGCCAACGCTGTCCAGGAAAATCAGGAAATCCAACTAAGAAGCAGTTGTCTTCTTCAGACCATTGAATCAACATTTGATACTTAAATTTACTCATCTTCCTGCTTTTCCTGCTGTTGTTTGGACTTTACCTCTTTTACCGCTTGTTGCACATCCTTTTCTTGGTAGAGTTTTGCGTCCGAACTATCTTTCCCTGAAACCGTTAGCTTTCCAGCATATAATGGATGTATCCAGTTAGTGTGGCTTCCTTTTCCTGGGAGTTCAGTAAAACCTAATTGGCGTAACCAATGTTTTAACTCCTTAATCTTCTTAGGCATAGTCGTTTCCTCTTAAATTTTTTTTGAGATCTGCTTTGATTCACACCCACTGGTGCTATCCACTAGTATTCCTTGGCTATCGCTATGAGTTGTAACCTGTTTTTAATGAGTCCTTAACTAGAGTTACTGCCGCTGAGAATTAAGCGGATCGTTAGTACAGGTGTGGTAATTCACCAGATAAGGTTGCTTGAATTTTTTAATTCAACTGCAACATCCGTAGTTTCACTATTGCAAGTAGCTGTTATTTAAGCTGAAAATATTACTAAAAACTTTAAAAATAAATTGTCGTTCTACTCAATTTTTGTGCTATCTTCCTCGGTCTCTTCGTATTTATACGTATATTTACTGAAAATAACGTGAGGTAAGAGCAAAATCAGCCTCTTAAGTTTTAGGTTCTTTGACGACTAAAACTCCACTGACAACGAGAATAGAAGTAATCCCGAAAGTAACTAAAATTTTGAGCATACGTTTGTTTGTGAAAAGTTGAGACTATGGAGTACTATGAATGATTTAAAATTTACGATAAGCCCACTATTTATCTCAATCTAAATTTCCCAAGCTAATTTTTGTCTTTATATGGCAAAATCAGGCTCTTTACCCATCACCGATTGTAAGTGTTCAGCTTTGTCTAAATCTGGCTGAGAACAAGTGTCGGCGTTTTCAAGGTAATGTTTGTAGTCTGTATGACCGGCCCTTTCCAGGTGTATTATTTTTTTGTTTTTTCTAGTTTAGAATCTTCTAAGTTGAGACATGAGGTCTGTAGGACTTAAGCACTGTACAAAATAACCATCTTGTGTGTTAACGTAAACACGTTGTTTCCGGCTTTTTGGCATCACCTTTGATTGCTGATGATCGCATTTCCGAATAAGATTAATCCGGCTATGGTAAGACAGTATTCTCCTTTTTAGGTGGGATGTCTAGCGATCGTATTTAGGACAAAAAGTAGCCACTGGTCATCATCATTGAGTTCGCTGGCGTTGGAATTTAATTCCTGTCTTTCTCTACGGTAAGCAGCGAGGGCATAGTACGTCCTAATCCTGCAAGTTCACCCAAGGCTCGGTCAGCATCAGAAAGTGTGCGCCAAATTTCTGTATCGAGTTCTAGCACTGGTGGTAAAGGGTTTGGAACAAAAGCAAAACAAGGATTTTCTCCTTGTATAATTTGCACTAATCGACCTGTTGGGCTATTTTGAAAGTCTTCTGACTTCATACTAAGTTGTTATTTTATATACCAAATATTTACTGTTCCCCTTTGAATCCTTTGTCAAGTATAAAAGGTTACAGCGCATCAAATTATTTCATCACCTCTTCTCAGAGTCGCTTCATTATATCTACCTTGGCATGGAGTTCATTGAGGTAGGCAACGATGCGGCGTCGTTTGGAGATAGGTGGGACTAGAATTGAAAAGGAAACTATGAGGGAGGAGTATGATGCAGCCTGAATATGATTTTTCGGGAGCGGAGCGAGGAAAGTTTTACCGCGAGGATATGACGTTAAAAATACCTATTTATTTGGCTGATGAGGTAGTGGAATTTTTTGCCAAGCGAGCAGAAGCAAAGGGGGTTGAGTTGAGTGACTTGCTAAATGATGTGTTGAAGCAGGATATAGTATTGCTTGAGAAAATGCAGTAGAGAGATACCTAGAAAGTTGTGGTCTATAGGCATTGTATTAAGCTTTTTGACCATTTTTGCGTAAGTCATGATTTTGTTAATGGTTAGCCAATAGTATTTGACGACGTAAATTTGTCAACGCGGACAAGAACCCAAATAATTAGTTAATTTACAAAAACTCAATCCATATTTTGCAAACCGATCGCAATTTTACTGTGTTTCTCAATCTGCCCCATGACTTGCTTTGCCCTTTTGATTACCACTGCTGGTAAACCCGCCAACCTTCCTGCCTCTATCCCATAGGACTTATCAGCACCTCCTGGTTGTACCGAGTGCAAAAAGATAATTTGATCAGGCAACTCCTTCACCGTCACCTGATAATTAGCGACATTTGTTAACAGCGAAGCTAGTTCGTTCAACTCATGGTAGTGAGTCGCAAAAATCGTGCGGGCGCAAATCTCTGCTGCCAAGTACTCTGCCACTGCCCAAGCAATTGAAAGCCCATCAAAAGTTGCCGTTCCGCGTCCAATTTCATCTAACAGCACCAGTGAGTTAGATGTTGCATGGTTGAGAATATTCGCCGTCTCATTCATCTCTACCATAAAAGTCGATTGACCCGTTGCCAAGTCATCTACTGCACCGACACGAGTGAAAATGCGATCGCACACACCCAAAGTCGCAGACTTCGCAGGCACAAAACTACCAATCTGCGCCATCAACTGAATCAACCCCACCTGACGCAAATAACAACTCTTGCCACTGGCGTTAGGCCCCGTAAGGATGACAAGATCGGGAGAGGGATTCCCCTGCCTCTCCTCTTCCTTGGCTTCCTTAGCGTCTTGGCGGTTCACATACTCTTTACCCAAACTAGTAGAATTCGGCACAAAAAACCCCGCAGGCAGAGACTGTTCCACCACTGGATGACGCCCCTCCACAATCGCGATCGCCCGTCCAGAAATCATCGATGGACAACAGTAACCCTGATGAACCGCTAACTCAGCCAAACCACACAACACATCTGCTGCTGCCACTGCACGGGAAATATTACGGATCACCTCTGCTTGTTCGCCCACTTCTTGCCGCAACGCTGCAAAAATCTCATATTCCAGCTTATTCAAATCATCTCTTGCCGTCAGAATCCGCGCTTCTCTTTCCTTCAATTCCGGAGTGATGTAGCGCTCCTCATTCATCAAAGTTTGTCTGCGGATATAATCTGATGGAACTTGGTCAGCTTTAGAACGAGAAATACTGATGTAATATCCAAAAGTCTTGTTAAATCCCACCTTCAGCGTAGAAATTCCCGTCTTTGCTCTCTCCTCAACTTCTAAATTAGCAATCCATTGGTGATCTTCCTCTACCAAACTACGCCGCTCATCCAACTGGGGATTGACAGTGGGGCGAATTAACCCACCTTCTGTCAGATATATGGGCGGTGACTCGACAATATGAAGTTGTAATTTTCGTGCCAGTTCTTCCAACACAGGTGGAACTTTCTGCAAAGCCTTGAGAAAGGGTGAGTGAGTCTCAGCTACAATGCGAGATAATTCCGGCAGGCGTGATAGTGAATCTGCTAAAGCGACTAAATCCTTCGCATTCGCTTTACCAGAACCCGCGCGTCCTGTCAACCGTTCCAAGTCGTAAATTTGCCGCAACAATCGCTGTAACTCTTGACGTAAAGCTGTGTTTTCTACTAGCTCTTGAATTGTGTTTTGCCGAGAGCGAATACCTTTAATGTCAAGTAAAGGTTGCAACAACCACCTTCGTAACGCCCGACTGCCCATTGTCGTATTCGTTCTATCCAATGCCCACATGAGGGAACCCACAAAACTGCCATCGCGGACGGTTTGCGTAATTTCCAGGTTCCGACGGGTTTGATAATCAACAATTAAGAAGTCAGTGAGAGTGTAGGTGCGAAGTGGCTGCAAAGGAACTGAGTTTTCTTTTTGCGTATCTTCTAGGTATTCTAAAAGACCTCCTGCTGCACGGACTGCTAAGGTGAGGTGTTCACAGCCAAGCCCTTCAAGCGATCGCACTTTGAATTTATGCAACAATCTCGTTCTCGCTTCCCCAATTGAGAACGGAGTTTGCGATCGCAAGCAATAGCAAAATGATGGTGGCAAACATTCCGGTAAATGTGTCGATTTTTCTCCCGGACGAAGCAAAATCCCCAAATCTGGCGCATTAGTCGGAAATAGCACTTCTGCTGGCTGCAAGCGCATTAATTCCTGTGTAAGATTCTCTAAATTGCTACCTTGACATGTGAGGAATTCACCTGTTGAAATATCTGCATAAGCTAAACCCCAATGCTCAGCAGCAATCACCACAGCACATAGGTAATTATTGCTACTTGATTTTAGCATTCCCTCTTCCAACAAAGTGCCGGGGGTAAGAATGCGAGTGACTTCACGCTTCACCAAACCGACGGCTTCCGCTGCGTCTTCCACTTGATCGCAGATGACAACGGCAAACCCTTTTTCCACCAGTTGAGTTGTATAACGTTCCCAAGCATGGTGGGGAACACCTGTCATGCAGACTCTACCTACTTCCCCAGCGTGCTTACTGGTTAAGACAAGTTCCAGTTCCCGAGAGACAGTCACTGCGTCTTGAAAAAAAGTTTCAAAGAAATCTCCCACCCGATACAGCAACAGCGCGTGAGGATACTTATCCTTCGTCTCCACATAGTGCTGATACATTTTACTCAGCCTGGTGCGATCCACGACGCGAGTATCAGCGTGAGGCGCAGTCGAGTCATTGGGTTCCGTTGTTTGGGATGCAGTGCGATTCGTTGTCATGGATGTCAATCACTACACATAGCAACTTGCCAATATAAAATTATAGCTTGTTAAAACCATTACTCCTAATTTTTTGAAGGTTTGTGGAATAAATCATGATTAAAGTCTTTGTTTGCTATTTCTGTTATCAACCACAGAATCATTAACATTTTTGATACTCAGATATTGTCAATAGAAAAACTTATCCTATGTTCGCATGAATACTTATGACTTAAGTATAAACCTACCCTCCTAGAAAGCGAGGAGGTGTGGGGTTGAGTATCCGGACTTTCAAAGAAAAAATTACTAATTTACATCACAGTATTTTTTAGCTATAAAGTAGCAAAAGAAACTTTTGTCTGTTGGCTCAACTCTATGTATACAAAATTTGTCAGGATCATTCTGGTAGCAAGCTTCGCTCATGCATCTTTATCAATCCCAGTTTCTGCAAGAATTATACTAAAAGAGATGATCGCACAGAAAATTGATTGTTCCAAGGCAAACAATACAGTAACAATGAAGTATTGTTCTCAACAGTCCTATCAAGCAGCAGACAAACAACTCAATCAGGTGTATCAACAAGTTATATCAAACTTAAACGGTGAGGCAAGACAGTTACTCATTACCGCACAGCAAGCTTGGATTAAGTTTCGTGATAACAACTGTGATTTTGAAGTCTATGACAATCGTGGTGGCACAGGTTATGAAATCTTCCGCAACGGATGCAGAGAAAGAGTCACAAAACAACGCACAAAAGATTTACGCGATTATTTGTCCTCTCGGTAAGCATTCAGCACTTCAGCTATACTCATGAATTTTGTCGAGTTGCAAGGCAGTCACAGGAGAGCGACTACCTTGCCGACATCAGAGTTTAAACCTTAAGAGTCACTAATTCTACCATTTGGACGTTGGACAATCGTTTCCACCATCCGCTTCTTGACTCTAGTATCGACTGCTACTATACGCACGTATTCGCCACTGTGATCGCTGAGACAAGATTCCAAAATAGCGATCGCCTCCGCCATATTATCAATTTGATGCTCGGCAAAATTTTGCCAAGAACCTGTACGGAAGCGTCTTTCATCTACATATTCAATTCCAATACGATATCCTTGAGCAAAAATTTGCCGCATCTGCCCTAATGTTTCTTGGCTGATGGGCGTACTTGGTATTTGCTCGCTATGGTCTTGATAGTAATTGAAGGTTGATGAATTATCAACTTTTGTCAAGCTATTTAGCTGAGGGGTTGGTTTTTGCTTGGTATAGTCTTGATTGTAATTGAACGTTGAAGGATAATCAACTTTTGTCAAGCTATTTGGCTGAGGGGTTGGTTTTTGCTTGGTATAGTCTTGATTGTAATTGAACGTTGATGATGAATTATCTACTTTTGTCAAGCCATTTGGCACCGGGGCTGGTACTGGTGTCACTTCTTGAGGTGCAACTGGTTGATAATTTTTTCTGTTGAGTCGATTGTAATCGTCAACTAAGTGGGAATTCTCCACCCGTTTTTGTTCAGTAACCATCAACTTACCCATCTCAACCAAGCGAGATAAATTAAAATCGGGTTTGTTAAATTCTGGTGGTTTTTCTGTGCTATTTACAACACGTAACGAGATGCGCTCAAATCCTATTTTGTGGATGAAATTACGGATTTGTTCGTCGTAGATGCGCGATCGCAAAGCACTGAAGAAGTCAATCGACTGATTGATAAAAGTATCGACGAGTTGTTCAACTTGTTGACGCGGAAGTTTATCTTCTGCAAAAATTCCCTCAACAATTCCCACTTTATCGTCGCGATCGGGTTCCCAGTAGAATTTTTCCATCCGCCCATCTCTTACCAAAGGTGCATACAGAGTGGAAAAATCATTACCTGTCACAATAATTGGCACGCGATGCAAAGGCGTTGAATCGTAACTACCAGGAAGTTGTACATTGGTGGGAGTATCGGCAATATTCATCAGTGTGGCATTGACCAACTGAGTATTAACAGTGTACTGAGTCCCTTCGTCAAAACGTCCAGCACCTGCATCTAAGTCGTTAATCATTAGCACGCACATTTTACCGCGCACACGAATGAGTTCTGCTGTTTCTCGATAACGCAGGCGAATCAAACGTGCAGGATCGCCCGCATCTGGGCTTTCAAGTTCTCCACCAGATATGTGAGTCACCTCAATACCCATTTTCTCAAAGACTAACTCACATTGAAAAGACTTTCCCTCGCCTTTACGTCCATGAACACCTAGAATCACGGGAACTCGAACGCCAGGAAGTTCGATAAAGTTTTTGGTAATATGAACGGCAAGTTTGTCAAGAAAGCGAGGAGAGATGTAGTAGCTCATAATCCTGGGTAATAGAGAGTTCTTCTTAAATCAATGTTAAGTTTTTTTGGCTACAGTTGCTCACCTATCTTTTGGTTGAAATCTATGCTTGTTATTCAGTCGGCGCTTTTGCTTGCTTACCATAACTTACCCATCAAACCAATTTAACCAAGCGTCCCAATTTTGCACGATTTCTGCTAGGATCGTATAACCTGCTGCTCTTGGATGAGCGCCGTCATTAGCTTTCACCTCATCTCTCCAAATATTCGATTTTTCCAATGTAGGAAAAACATTTAGATATGGCACAGAGAGTGCATTACACACTAAAGCAAACTGATTTGATAAATCGGCAATTCTCTGATTCTGTTCTCGCTCTAACAAGGGTGGCGGACCAACCATCAAAACTGGATATAATTCTTTAGCTCCACTTAAAATGTTATGTACATTTTTAAGTGAATTTGTTAACTCTACGCGAGTTTTTCCATTCTCAATCGTTGTATCGTTAACCCCAAAAGAGAATACTACTCTTCCATCACATTCTTTAGGTAACCGATAGGAAGCCTCAGGGAACCATCTCTTTTCAAGCGCAGTACTTGTTTCCCGCCTAACTCCTAAATTATAGTAAGTAATATCATAACCTTTTTTATTCGCATCAACACATATTCTTCCAGTCCATCCCAGGCATGACTGATCGCCAGTCCCATTAACAAACGACTCACCAAAAAAGCAAATTCTGACTTCCTGTAATTGCACAGACATAAATAAATAAGTTGGCGTGAATAAACATAATTTTACGTAAAGTCTGCCGGGGGATCTTCCCAAGAGCGAGCTTTACCTGATGGGGTGTTAATGGTTCTTAATCTACAGCCAAGCAGTTGACAAACGTTTCATGCGTCAAATAAAACTGAGTAACTCTCTAGAGTTATTGCGTTTACAGCAATACGACAAAAATCTCCAGAACAATCGGAGCGGCAGTTGCATTCAAAGATATAATTTTCACTCATAAAGTGATTAACGTTATAGACATAATTTTTGTTAACAGGTGTAGCAATGAACCAGCAATTAAAGAATCAACAAATTTTTCGATGGTGCAGACATGGAATTAGCTTGTTTGTCTTGTACTTAATGATGTTTCACAGCTTAGCGATCGCTTCCAGTAAGCCACCTAGAGAGCGTTTACAAGTCAACTCATCCAAAAAGAGCAGCCTTGTTACCACTCCAACAGCAATGCTCCAGGATTGGCGCTTTTCTCCAGAAGCTTCGCAACTAGAAATCACTCTTACAGCCGCTTCACAACCTCACTACTTTTACCTCCGCCAACCTTCTCGTCTTGTTATAGATTTGCCAGCCACTAAGTTGGGTTACGTTCCTACCAAACAAAATTTTTATGGCCCAATCCAAAGCATTCGCGTTTCCCAATTAAAAGCTGGCACAACTCGCATTGTTATGGATTTAGCACCAGGAACTGTTTTAAATCCACATCAGGTACAGCTACAACCCGTTTCCTGGCCAAACCCTACTCGCTGGGTATTGCGTCCTTTAATTACTAGTGAACGTGCCGATAACGCGTTAAGAGATCCATCCCAATCCAATGATCTACCACCAACTATCGACAACGCCCCACAACCACCCACTAACCTACCACCAACTGTCTACAACGCCCCACAACCACCCACTAACCTACCACCAACTGTCTACAACGCCCCACAACTACCCACTAACCTACCACCAACTATCGACAACGCTCCACTACCACCCAGTAATCTACCACCAGTTCTCACTTCACAACCCCTGAGGAACCTTTCACCAGCTACCTACGAGAACACTCCACAAATACCGAATAACTTGCCACCAAATGTCAACAACTCTCCACAAGCACCCACTAACGTACCACCAACTAGCAGCTTACCGCCACTCACAACCCTACCCCCAACAATCAATAACCTTCAACAGCCCTCTTTTATCAGTGTGCCGCCCCTAACTTCTGATAACCCCTCTCAACTACCTAACCCTGTTCTGCCGCCAGCAAGTTTCCCATATCAACACAATATCAACAGTGTTTCTCCTTTACCTACATCTAATTTTCCTGCCCCAAATATCCCTAACTATTCATCATCTTCCCCTAACTCACGAGTCGTTGAGTTTGGTCAACCTTTGACGAACCCCAATCCTTAGAATTATTCGTCCTGAGTTCTGAAAAGAGTGCGATCGCAGCCACACCGAAGCAGCTGGCAAGAGTATATCTACCTTTTCTCCTGTCAGCTAAGTACAATCTATGAATAGACTAAAAAATAATACGCTCAGCACTCAGTACTCAGTACTGAGTACTCAGGACTGTTCTAACTTCCTTAAAATCTTTGCGTCTCCTGCGACTGAACTGCTCCTGGTTGTGCGATAAAGAAATTTTGAGCAGCCTCATTCTGGTAAATACACCTAATATCAGGTCTGTCACTGTTTAAGTCACCTGTAAAGCCAAAGGTGTTTAACCGTTGCTTACAATCTCTCACCTGTTCTGAGGACACAAGCTTCTTTTGCTCTAAAATCGCCCAGTCGGTTTGACGAATAACGCATCCAGGACGCATACTCGGTTGAGAAACGTAGACATTAAAGGGGTTAAGAGTCACAAACAATCTGGCATCCATGACCATAGCACTGGCTCCATACTGTACGCAAAGCTCTGGGTTTGGCGCTTTAGTATCAATAAATTCACGGGAAGCGACATTTTCTGGTGAAAAGGTCGCTGTGGAGCTAAAAGCAATTCCAATCCCAATTCCTAAAATAAGTATACCCGCCATAACTGCTATGGTGCTGAAATTAAACATGGGGGATTTGAAACCAGGAGATTTAGTCGTAGTAGTATTAGTAGCAGTAGTTGTTCTACCTGTAGATTTACGTCTCATAAAACCTTATGGGAGTGTGGAAATCCCGATTAAAGATCGAGGTTAAACTCATCGCACCCTTAAAAGGAGCGAGGAGGAGGGCGTCAAAAGTCATTTGTACGAGTGTAATACTAATAACCAAAGACTAATGACAAAGGACAATTATTGAGTTTTATTGCCCGCCACTTTATCTTAAATTATTTCGCCGTGTTCGCACTTCGTCCTTAAGGTCGTTCCGATCTTCAAAGGGACAATCCGAGCCTTATTAGTATAAATTTCACTTAGAGACGAAAAGCGCCAGTAAGTAAGGTGCAAAAACTGGCGCGAGTATTATCGGTTTTGTGAAAACCCACTATATACAAACTGTTAACGAACTGTCTACAGGGTTAAACCCCCTGCTGTGGCTACTTCTTTGTTATTCGTAATTGCCAATTCTCTTTAAGACAAAAACGCCAGTAAATACGGTGCAAAAACTGGCGTAGGTGTTATTTTTTGTGAGAACACTAATCTTAAGCAAGTTGGGGATCAAGTGTCTATGGGGTTTGACCCCCTTTCCTCAAGCTAAAATGCCTCTTTTTAACTTTCTTGATTGTTTATTTCCTTGATTTACAACCGCTTATATGCTAATAATTCGCTCTGCCACAATAACTGACGTACCTGCAATTTTACCGATGGTTGCTAAGATTTGTGCTTTACACGAATCTTGGGACTCTGCCAAATTTGGTTTTTTACCACATCCAGAACAGCGTTATGAAGGATGGTTAACGCGGCTGGCTAGTCAGGAGCGAAGCGTGCTTCTGGTAGCTGAGGATGAACTGCGGCTGGTGGGGTTTCTCGCAGCGATAGTTGAACGTGAAGTACCGATTTACCGTTTGCAGGAATTCGCTTTTATCCACGAGATCTGGGTTGAGCAAGAATATCGTCATCAAGGAATTGCACGGCAGATGGTGATGCTCAGTATTGAACGCTTTGATCAGATGGGTGTCAAACAAATTCGCCTTGATACGGCAGAGGTTAACGAAGCAGCTCGGCAATTGTTTGCTTCATGTGGTTTTAGAACTGGCACGAGGGAAATGTTGATCGAGTTGTGAGTAGGGGCAGGTTTTACCTATCAATATTTATTGGGTAGTCTGTTATCTAGTTAAACCTGCCCCTACAAGAGTTAGGAGTCAGGAATCAAAACTCATAACTCATAACTTTTTCTAGCTAGCTAGCAGGGTTTTTTGTAGGGGCTTCCAGTGGAAATAGCGATCGCCACCCCTCTCGATGACCACTTTCACTCTTGGTTCCAAACTGGGTAAAGCCGACAAAAATTCTACCTCCTGATCGGAAAGAATATGACCTTCGATAATCCAGAGCAGTAGACCTTTTGACTTGGGTGGCAACTGTTCTAGTTGATAGCCGATAATTGGCGGTAGATAATATACAGAACCGACTGCAGCACCATTAGCAGTAGTTTTTTTACCAAGGTGAGGAGGTCTAACTCCATGAACTCCTGTGAGGTAAGCAGCTACGTCCCCCAATCCTCTAGCAGTAATATGGAGTGTAGTGTAGCCAGCTGCACGCAACCGACGTCTGTACCGACCTTCAAAACCCCCTTCCAGAGGTACGTAAACACCAATAGAACCAAATTTTTCCAGATCGCGAATCAAACCGTTGCCAGTGGTAATGAGTGCCATAGATTGTTTTGTTCCTTCCCACTTGAATATCTACTATTATTTACGAAGAATAAGGCTAAGAAGTCAAAGTGTTTTGGGTTATGTGTAGGGATAAGGGAAGCACCTTAAGAATTTCTGAAAATAATCTGGACAAATTTAGTTGAATAACTTATACTCTAAGATCGTGACCATTTTTTTAGCTCAGGTTGCACATTTGTTAGCATTTCCGGCTGAAATTAGCATCAAACGTTGATGATTAAAATTTTGATCGGAATAAACTAGCTGAAATTGGTTAGAGACTGTTAAACTAGAAAAGCCTTAATGTCAACTTAGGAGTGTTTGGGTGAAAACCAAAGCTAACCTTAAGGTGAAAGGTGGATGGAAGCCTGTATATCCTCAAAAAAGTAGGCAAACTTTAAACAATTGTTTAAGGTAATTAACTAGAAGTAAAAGCTGAGCAGTCTTGGCGCGCTTTTCGCACTGCTTGAGTCTGTTGAAAATGGATACTGGGCGCAATAAGATCGCTTAAGTCCTATTGAAACTAAAAAGTGCCAAAGCAATAGCTTGGCTCAAAGCATTGCTGCACAAAGCTCAAAGCTCCAACGCATTGCATTGAAAATCGAGAAGTTATCTCCTTCCATTGTGGGAATTACTTTTGGATGTACTGGTAACGAAGTAAGTAAAAATACACGTTATCAAATCAGTACAAACAATTAGTGGAGACAACCAAGAAGTTTGAACAGTTTTACCTAAGCTGTACAGACTTCAGAGGTCAGTGACAGTAAGCCTCATTGGCGTTTTGTTGCATCTTGTCCTCAAAAATCAGCAACTCAAATTAACAATTAAAAGGGGAGCCAGTAACTGTGTCTGTAGGTATTCTCGGCACTAAACTGGGCATGACTCAAATATTTGATGAAGCAGGAGTTGCCATTCCTGTGACCATCGTTAAAGCGGGTCCATGCACAGTTACACAAGTAAAAACGAAACAGACCGACGGTTACTCCGCCATTCAAGTAGGCTATGGCGAAGTAAAGCCAAAGTTGTTAAATAAACCATCACTAGGACATTTAGCTAAATCATCTGCACCTGGATTGCGTCATTTACGGGAGTATCACGTTGATAACTCCGGTGAATATACTTTAGGTCAACAGATTAATCCTGATATTTTTAGTGCAGGTCAGATTGTAGATGTCAGTGGGACAAGTATCGGTCGCGGTTTTGCTGGCAACCAGAAACGGCATAACTTTGGTCGGGGACCTATGTCTCATGGTTCCAAAAACCATAAAGAACCAGGTTCGATTGGTGCTGGTACAACTCCCGGTCGCGTATATCCAGGAAAGCGCATGGCAGGACGTTTGGGTGGGAAACGCGTGACAATTAGCAAGCTGACTGTGGTACGAGTAGACCCAGAGCGCAATATATTGCTAATCCAAGGCTCCGTTCCCGGTAAACCGGGCGCATTGTTGAGTATTGCGCCGGCAAACCTAGTTGGTAAGTAGTTAATTGTTAATGGTTAATAGCAATCAACAATCAACTCTTTAACAATCAACGGTTAACAATTAACAACGAACAAAAAAACGAAAATGCTAGAGTGTGTAGTCAAAAATTGGCAAGGAGAACAAGTCGGGGAAAAGACATTCGACTTGCGGGTTGCCAAGGAAGAAACAGCAGTTCATGTTGTGCATAGAGCTTTGGTAAGGCAAACAACTAACGCTCGTCAGGGAACCGCCAGTACAAAAACTCGCTCTGAAGTCAGAGGAGGAGGTCGCAAACCTTGGCGGCAAAAAGGGACAGGTCGTGCTCGTGCTGGCTCGATTCGTTCACCATTGTGGCGGGGTGGTGGTGTCATCTTTGGACCAAAGCCCAGAGACTTTAACCTGAAAATGAATCGGAAAGAGCGACGTTTAGCACTGCGGACAGTATTTGCTAGTCGGATTGCCGATTTAATTGTGGTAGAAGAATTTAACGAACAGCTACAACGTCCCAAAACCAAAGAGTTAGTGGAAGCGATCGCTCGCTGGGGAGTAGACAAAACCAGCACAACTTTGTTAATCGTGCCGGAACGTCAAGAAATGGTGTATTTGTCAGCCCGGAACGTCGAAAATTTAAAGTTAATTGTTGCAGATCAATTAAATGTATATGACATCCTGCATGCCGACAAAATTGTTGTAACGGCGTCAGCGTTAGAAAAAATTCAGGAGGTCTACAATGGCTAAGTTTGACGAGCGCAATCTTGCTGACTTAGTGCGTCGCCCAATTGTCACAGAAAAGGCGACTATCCTGATGGAGCAGAATAAGTACACTTTTGAAGTCAGTCCAAAGGCAACTAAGCCACAAATCAGATTTGCAATTGAGAATCTGTTTACCGTCAAGGTGACAAGTGTAAACACCATGATGCCACCGCGTAAAAAGCGGCGGATTGGTAAGTTTGTAGGTTTCAAACCTCAGTATAAACGAGCCATTGTTACAGTAGCAGCATCTGACGTAGAGAAGATCAGACAAATTCTCTTCCCTGACGTGTAACTCGGTTTTGGGTTAGTGGTTAGTGGTTAGTGGTTAGTAGTTATTACAACCAATAACCAACAACCAACAACCAATAACCAATAACCAATAACTAACAACCAAGAACTTCTATGGGTACCCGTTCTTTTCGCCCTTATACCCCCAGTACTCGTCAGGTAACGATCTCTGATTTTGCTGAAATTACGAAATCGAAGCCTGAGAAATCACTAACAGAACACATACATCGCCGCAAAGGTCGAAATAATCAAGGGCGTATTACCTGTCGGCACCGGGGTGGCGGACACAAACGTCTTTATCGCATTATTGACTTTAAACGGGATAAGCGTAGTATTCCAGCTAAAGTTGTAGCAGTTGAATACGATCCAAACCGGAATGCGCGGATTGCCCTTTTAGAATACCAAGACGGCGAAAAGCGTTACATTCTCCATCCCCAAGGTTTGGCAGTGGGAACAACAATTATTGCAGGTTCCGATGCTCCAATCGAAAATGGTAATGCTTTACCCCTGTCTAACATTCCCTTGGGAAGCAACGTTCATAACGTCGAACTAACACCTGGAAAAGGTGCTCAATTCGTTCGTTCAGCAGGTGCCACAGCTCAGGTGATGGCAAAAGAGGGTAGCTACGTTACTCTGAGGTTACCTTCAGGAGAAGTCCGCATGATCCGGCGCGAGTGCTACGCCACCATCGGACAAGTAGGCAACATCGAGGCCCGCAACCTAAGTTTGGGTAAAGCAGGAAGAAACCGTTGGAAAGGTCGCCGTCCTACCGTTAGAGGTAGTGTCATGAACCCAGTAGACCATCCCCACGGTGGTGGTGAAGGTAGAGCACCCATCGGGAGATCGGGACCTGTGACACCTTGGGGTAAACCTGCTTTGGGTTTGAAAACACGCAAACCGAAAAAACCCAGTAGCAAGTTGATTGTACGTCGTCGCCGCAAGTCTTCCAAGCGCGGTCGTGGTGGACGCGAATCATAAAATTTAAAATTTTAGATTTTGGGTTTTAGATGATGGGTTCCTAATGAGTTAAAAAGTTGATCTTAATTGATTAGAAACTCGTCAATACAAGCATCCGTTCATCCGAAAAAATAACTCCTCTCATCCGAAATAAAACTATGGGTCGTTCTCTAAAAAAAGGTCCTTTTGTTGCCGATCATCTTCTGGAAAAGATTGAGCGGCTTAATGAAAACAACAGAAAAGAAGTCATCAAAACCTGGTCGCGGGCTTCAACAATCTTACCGGAAATGGTAGGTCACACCATCGCTGTTCATAATGGGCGCCAGCACGTTCCTGTTTTCGTATCAGACCAGATGGTAGGACACAAATTAGGTGAATTCGCACCTACACGTAGCTTTAGAGGTCACTCCAAAAGTGATAAAAAAGCGGGGAGATAGTTAATTGGGTAATTGTTAATTGCATTCTTACAATCAACAATTAACAATGAACAACTAACAAAGTTGGAGAAAATATATGGCTACTGATACTACTGAAGTCAAAGCGATCGCGCGTTTTATACGCATGTCTCCCTATAAAGTACGTCGCGTACTCGATCAAATTCGAGGGCGTTCCTACCGAGAAGCGCTCATTATCCTTGAATTTATGCCTTACCGAGCCTGCGATCCAGTCTTGAAGGTTTTAAGAAGTGCGGCGGCTAATGCGGAACACAATGCAGGGTTAGATCGAGCGCTTCTTAAAGTGACTCAAGCATACGCCGACCAAGGTCCAGTGTTGAAACGGTTCCAACCAAGAGCACAAGGTCGAGCTTACCAAATTCGCAAGCCAACGTGCCATATCACTGTGGCGGTGGCTGCTGATAACACAGCTAAATAAGCACACCTAAACGAAAAATTGTGTACAGGAAGAAATTTTAGAGGAAGCATTTGTGGGACAAAAGATTCATCCAGTAGGTTTTCGTTTAGGAATTACCCAAGAACACCAATCTCGTTGGTTTGCTAATTCCGACCGCTATCCAGAACTTCTGCAAGAAGATTATAAACTTCGTAAATATATAGAAGACAAGCTGGGAAGATACGCTCAAAACAATGCCGGAATCTCGGAAGTGCGGATTGATCGCAAAGCTGACCAAATCGATTTAGAGATCCGCACAGCTCGACCTGGTGTAGTCGTCGGTCGCGGTGGACAAGGTATAGAATCGTTGCGTGTCGGACTCCAACAAGCATTGGGTGGTAATCGCCAAATTCGGATCAACGTAGTTGAAGTGCAACGAGTTGACGCTGATGCCTACCTGATTGCGGAATACATTGCTCAACAGTTAGAACGTCGGGTATCCTTCCGACGAGTCGTGCGGCAAGCTATTCAGCGTGCCCAACGTGCAGGAGTGCAAGGTATCAAAGTTCAAGTGGGTGGTCGTCTCAACGGTGCGGAAATTGCCCGAACAGAGTGGACTCGTGAAGGCAGAGTTCCTCTACATACTTTACGGGCAGACATTGACTACTCATACTGCACAGCCAAAACTGTCTATGGCATTCTTGGAATTAAAGTGTGGGTATTTAAGGGAGAAATAATTCCCGGACAGGAAGAAGCCCCCTCTCAACCAACATCTCGCGAACGCGAACCCCGTCGCCGCCAACAACAACGCCGTCGCCAGCAATTTGAAGACCGTTCAAACGAAGGATAGTTAGTTGTTAATAGTTAGTTGTCATTAGTAACGACTAACAACTAACAACTAACAACTAACACTACTCAAGTAATAAATCATGTTAAGTCCTAGAAGAACTAAATTCCGCAAACAACAGCGCGGACGAATGGAAGGGATGGCTACACGCGGTAGCAATCTAAACTTTGGTGATTTTGCGCTCCAAGCCTTAGAGCCAGCATGGATAACTTCCCGGCAAATTGAAGCTTCCCGTCGGGCAATGACTCGCTATATTCGCAGGGGTGGTAAAATCTGGATTCGGATTTTCCCAGATAAGCCAGTTACCATGCGTCCCGCAGAAACTCGGATGGGTTCCGGTAAAGGTTCACCTGAATTTTGGGTAGCTGTCGTCAAACCAGGACGGATTATGTTTGAAATTGGTGGAGTTACCGAAGAAACGGCTCGAGAAGCCATGCGTTTGGCAGCATACAAATTGCCAATTAAAACCAAGTTTATTATGCGCTCTCCAGAAGAGACGCCTCAGGTATAAGTTATGCCTCTTCCTAAAATTTCAGACGCCAGAGAATTAAGTGACGAACAATTGAACGGGGAAATTTTAGCCGTCAAAAAGCAACTATTTCAGTTGCGGCTGCAAAAAGCTACCAGACAACTAGAAAAACCTCATCAATTTAAACATGCTCGCCACCGTCTAGCTCAGTTGTTAACAGTAGAAGGCGAACGGAAACGGAAAGCGGCTACACAAAGTCAGTAGGGGCAGGTTTTCAAGGAAGATTTTATTGAGTAGGCAAGTTTTCTCATGAAACCTGCCCGTACAGTAGGTTTTCAAGGAAGATTTTATTGAGTAGGCAAGTTTTCTCATGAAACCTGCCCGTACAGTAAGTTTTCTTGAGCAATTTTCTATACTGATGTACGTTATCTGATTAAACCAGCCCGTACAGGAGTTAGGAGTCAAGTAAAAAGTACTCTGGCATTTTTAACTCATAACTCATAACTAAAACTAAAGAACGGAAATCATGGCAGTTAAAGAACGAGTTGGCTTAGTTGTGAGCGACAAAATGCAGAAAACTGTAGTTGTCGCCATAGAAAACCGCGCTCCCCATCCTAAGTACGGCAAAATTGTAGTGAAAACCCAGCGCTATAAAGTTCACGATGAAGACAATCAGTGCAAAATAGGCGATCGCGTTCGGATTGAAGAAACTAGACCCCTGAGTAAGACTAAGCGCTGGACACTCAAAGAGATTCTCAGTACCAAAAATAGTTAAAAGTTAGTAGGGGTGGGTTTAATTTAGTAACTTGTGAGTAAAAACGAACAATCAGACGCCAATCCGCCCGTACAGTCGTTAGTCACAGTTTTTGATAACCGAAAGCCAAAAACTGACAATTAACAACTAATAACTAACAACACATAAAGGGAGATAAGAACGTGATTCAACCCCAAAGTTACCTTAATGTTGCTGATAATAGCGGTGCCCGCAAATTAATGTGCATCCGTGTCTTAGGCGCAGGAAACCGCCGTTACGGTTTTGTCGGTGATAAGATTGTTGCTGTTGTCAAAGATGCAATTCCGAATATGGCTGTCAAAAAATCAGACGTTGTGGAAGCAGTGATTGTCCGCACTCGACACAATATCAATCGAGACAGTGGGATGAGTATTCGTTTCGACGACAATGCAGCAGTTATTATTAACAAAGACGGCAATCCTAGAGGAACCAGAGTATTTGGTCCGGTTGCACGAGAACTGCGGGACAAAAACTTTACAAAAATTGTGTCCTTGGCTCCGGAGGTGCTGTAATGTCGCTAAAAATAGAAAAACAGTTCCACAAAATGCATGTCAAAACTGGCGACACCGTACAGGTGATTGCCGGAAAAGACAAAGGCAAAGTCGGTGAAATCGTTAAAGCATTTCCCCAACTTAGCAAAGTTGTTGTTAAAGGTGTCAATATTAAAACTAAGCACGTAAAACCACAGCAAGAAGGAGAATCCGGGCGCATCGTCACTCAGGAATTTCCAATTCATAGTTCTAACGTGATGCTCTATTCCACCAAACAAAACGTTGCTAGTCGTATTTGTTATACCTTCACCTCGGAAGGAAAGAAAGTACGGATGCTGAAGAAAACTGGCGAAATCATCGATAAATAGTTGTAGGTTAATAGTTAATTGTTAATGATCAGTAATTAGTCAAACAATTAACAATTCTTCACTAATAGATAACTACACTCAACCCTAGAACCAACAACGTTCCCTGACAAAGCCCAGGGATAATCACTCTTAAAACTATGCCAACAACAAGACTTAAAACGCTTTACCAAGACTCTATAGTCCCCAAACTGAACAATCAGTTTCAGTACACAAACATTCATCAAGTACCGAAGGTGATCAAAGTTACGCTTAACCGAGGTATGGGGGAAGCAGCTCAAAATGCTAAATCCTTAGAAGCTTCTTTAAGTGAAATTGCTCTGATTAGCGGTCAAAAACCAGTCGTAACGCGGGCAAAGAAAGCGATCGCAGGCTTTAAACTTCGCCAAGGTATGCCTGTAGGTATTATGGTGACTCTCAGAGGGGAAAGGATGTATGCCTTTCTCGACCGATTAATTAGTCTAGCGTTACCTAGAATTAGAGACTTTCGTGGGATTAGTCCCAAAAGCTTTGATGGACGCGGCAATTATACTTTAGGACTCAGAGAGCAACTGATTTTTCCAGAAATCGAGTACGATAGCATCGATCAAGTCCGAGGAATGGATATTTCTATCATCACTACAGCAAAGAACGACGAAGAAGGTCGTGCTTTACTTAAAGAGATGGGAATGCCTTTTAGAGATCAATAAGTTCATTTAAATGAGGAAACGATGGCAGCTAACGACACTATTGCAGATATGCTGACGCGCATCCGCAATGCCAACCTAGCGAGGCATCAAACGACACAAGTGCCTGCGACAAGAATGACTCGTAGTATTGCAAAAGTACTCCGAGAGGAAGGCTTTATTGGGGATTTTGAAGAAATCGGAGAGGGAGTAAAAATTAATCTAGCGATCTCCTTAAAATATAAGGGCAAGCATCGTCAACCTCTGATCACTACTTTGAAGCGGGTTAGCAAACCGGGTTTGCGCGTATACTCTACCAAAAAAGAATTACCACGAGTACTAGGCGGTATTGGCATTGCCATTATTTCTACATCAAGTGGCATAATGACCGACAGAGAAGCACGACGGCAAAACTTGGGTGGAGAAGTGCTGGCTTATGTTTGGTAAGTACGATGTTAGTAGGTAGTTAGTCGATAGTTGCTAGTCGATAGTCGTTAGTCGTCATTAATGACTGCCAACAACTAAAAATTAATAATTAACAACTAACAACCAACAATTAACAAAAGGAGAATTATGTCTCGAATAGGTAAACGCCCAATTACAATTCCTGCCAAGGTACAAGTGACTGTAGACGGCACAAAAGTTGTTGTTAAAGGTCCTAAAGGTGAACTTCATCGCGATTTGCCGACGAATGTTACAGTCTCCCAAGAAGGAGAAACATTACTCTTAACCCGTCAGGATGAGTCTCGCACTTCCAGACAACTTCACGGTTTGTGCCGTACTTTGGTTGCCAACATGGTTGAAGGAGTTTCTACAGGATTTCAACGGCGTTTGGAAATCCAAGGAGTTGGCTACCGGGCACAAGTTCAAGGTGGTAACTTAGTTATGAACATGGGTTATAGCCACCAAGTGCAAATTGCTCCCCCAGCAGGAGTTCAGTTTGCTGTGGAAAATAATACCAACGTCATAGTGAGTGGTTATGACAAAGAAGAGGTTGGCAACACAGCCGCTAAAATTCGTGATGTTCGCCGACCAGAACCTTATAAAGGTAAAGGTATTCGCTATGCCGGTGAAGTGGTAAGACGTAAAGCAGGTAAGACTGGTAAGAGCAAGAAGTAAAAATGAAGTTAACTCGTAGACAATCAAAGCAGCGTCGCCATCGACGCATTCGTGGCAGAGTTAATGGTTCTACAGAACGTCCAAGGCTAGCTGTATTTCGATCCCACGAGCATATTTATGCTCAAATTATTGACGATACACTACAGCATACGTTAGTAGCAGCCTCAAGTTTAGAACCAGAATTGAAATCCAAATTAGCTTCAGGGTCCAACTGCGAAGCTTCGGCAGAAGTTGGCAAATTAATCGCAGTGCGATCAAAAGAAAAAGGGATCACTAAAGTCGTTTTTGATCGCGGTGGTAATCTTTATCACGGTCGGATTAAAGCATTAGCTGAAGCGGCGCGAGAAGCTGGTTTAGATTTTTAAAGTCAATCGCTAATGGCTCAATGAGTGCTAATAGAAGACTGGCAATTAACAATTCTGAGTAATTCATTATGGCAACAGCTAATCGTCGTAAAACCAATCGGACAAAAAAAGAAGAAACAAACTGGCAAGAACGGGTCATTCAGATCCGACGGGTAAGCAAGGTCGTCAAAGGAGGTAAAAAACTGAGTTTCCGAGCGATCGTTGTTGTTGGAAACGAACGCGGTCAAGTAGGCGTCGGAGTAGGCAAAGCTTCAGATGTTATTGGTGCCGTAAAAAAAGGCGTAGCTGACGGCAAAAAACATCTCATTGATATACCAATCACTAAATCTAACTCCATTCCGCACCCAATTGATGGTGTCGGTGGCGGTGCAAAGGTAATGATGCGACCGGCCGCACCTGGTACTGGGGTTATTGCCGGTGGCGCAGTCCGTACTGTTTTGGAGTTGGCAGGAGTTCGCAATATCTTAGCTAAACAACTTGGATCAAACAATCCACTTAATAATGCTAGAGCTGCGGTTAATGCCTTGTCTACACTGCGTACCTTTGCAGAAGTAGCCGAAGACCGAGGTATTCCCATAGAAAATCTTTACATATAAGTGGTTAATAGTTAGTGGTTAACAGCAATTAACAACTAACAATTAACAATTATGTAAATAATCATTACACAGTCTTACACAATATTAAGATTATGAGACTCAATGATGTTCGTCCGCAAAAAGGCTCAAAGAAACGCCGTCGTCGTGTAGGTCGAGGTATTTCTGCAGGTCAAGGTGCCAGTGCTGGTCTCGGTATGCGAGGTCAAAAATCTCGCTCTGGTTCTGGTACTAGACCGGGTTTTGAGGGTGGTCAACAGCCATTATACCGCCGGATACCTAAGTTGAAGGGCTTTCCTCTCATTAATCGTAAAAAATACACTACGATCAATGTAGAAAAGCTAGCCTCCCTTCCTGCTGATACAGAGGTCACATTAACCTCGTTAAAAGAAGCCGGTATTCTTACTGGCGATCAAGGACCTTTAAAAATCTTAGGGAATGGGGAATTGAATATTGCGCTTAAGGTTAAAGCAGCAGCATTTACAGGCGCAGCTCGTACCAAAATTGAGGCAGCTGGTGGGAGTTGTGAAGTTTTAGAGTGAGTTAACGAACATGGCACCTAAATACATCTACTCTAGCCACGCGCTTTACTTCACTATCAAGGTAGCCCTTTATGATCAGTCGAGATAAAGCCCCAACGGCTCAAGAAACTTTTATGCAAATGGCGCAAGCAGCAGGGCTAAGAGGTCGGCTGCTTGTTACCGTCGGTATTTTGTTTTTGGTTCGATTGGGTATACACATACCAATACCAGGTATTAATCGAGAGCAGTTTCGAGCAGCTCTTGGAGGTAGCAACCAACAAGTATTAAGCTTTTTGGATATTTTCTCCGGAGGCGGTCTTTCTGCTTTAGGTGTTTTTGCTTTGGGCATTTTGCCTTACATTAACGCCTCTATTATTATCCAGTTGCTGACTGCTGCTATCCCAGCTTTAGAAAATTATCAGAAAAATGAAGGTGAAGCAGGACGAAGGAAGATTTCCCAAATTACCCGCTATGTCGCCGCAGGTTGGGCAATTATTCAAAGTGTCTTTATCGCCTCTTTCTGGCTTAAAAGCTTTGCCTTGGATTTCGGTCCAATTTTTGTAGCTGAGACAGCGCTCGCTCTTGTTGCAGGTTCAATGTTCGTGATGTGGGCATCTGAACTGATTACAGAGCGTGGTGTTGGGAATGGAGCATCTTTGTTGATTTTTGTCAACATTGTGGCGACACTGCCTAAATCATTGGGCGATACGATCAATTTTGCTCAGACAGGAGGAAGAGAAACAGTCGGGAGCGTAGTTGTGCTCATGCTGCTTTTCCTCGCGACGATTGTCGGGATCGTCTTTGTCCAAGAAGGAATGCGTCGCATCCCAATTATTTCAGCGCGTCGTCAGGTCGGTCGGCGTGTCTTGGCAGAACAGCGAAGTTTTTTACCACTGCGGCTCAATCAAGGAGGCGTAATGCCGATCATCTTTGCCGCAGCGGTTCTGAGTTTACCACTTTTGATAGAAAACTTTATCCACAACCCAGATTACTCCAAAATAGTTAGAACTTATCTTGTTCCAGGCGCTTCTGGGTCTTGGGCATATGCTCTAATCTACTTAGTTTCAATCATTTTCTTTAGCTACTTCTATTCTTCGTTGATTGTCAATCCGGTGGATGTGGCGCAGAACTTGAAGAAAATGGGTTCCAGCATTCCTGGGATTCGTCCGGGGAAGGCAACGACTGAGTATATTGAACGTGTGTTGAATAGACTAACTTTTTTGGGTGCTATCTTTTTAGGTTTGATTGCTATTATCCCAACCGCAGTAGAAAGTGCTTTGAACGTCAAAACTTTTAGAGGTTTTGGTGCTACCTCTTTGTTAATTTTGGTTGGTGTGGCGATTGATACTGCTAGACAAATTCAAACCTACCTGATTTCTCAGCGCTACGAAGGAATGGTGAAACAATAGTGACGCGACTAATCTTCTTGGGACCGCCAGGGGCGGGTAAAGGAACTCAAGCTAAAACATTAGCTGACAACTGTAATATTCCTCATATTTCTACAGGTGATATATTGCGTCAAGCGATGAAAGAACAAACCTCTTTGGGTATTAAAGCTCAAGGTTATGTAGATAGAGGTGAGTTAGTTCCCGACCTACTCGTGCAGGATATGGTGCTAGAGCGGCTCAGACAACCCGATGTTAACCCAGGTTGGATTCTTGATGGCTTTCCCCGCACTGTTAATCAAGCATCTTTCCTAGAGGAATTACTGCAAGACCTTAATCAGGATAGCAAAAAGGTCGTCAATTTAGAAGTGCCAGATGATGTTGTAGTAGCACGTTTATTGGAAAGAAGGCGAAAAGACGACACTGAAGAAGTGATTCGCCGTCGTTTAGAAGTCTACCGCTCTGAAACTGCACCTTTGATTGACTACTATGGCGATCGCCAGCAACTCCTTGTAGTGAATGGCAACCAGTCCCTAGAAGAAGTCACTTCTGAACTGAAAAAGGTCATTGTTTCGTAACTGATGTTAGTAGTTAGTTATTGGTTGTTTTTTTCAAACAGTACTAATAACTACTGTATAGGCGGGGAAAAGGTGCAAATCACTACCTACTTCTAGGTTCATATTGTTCAACCCGCCCCTACTAAACATTACACCAAGCACGATGTCTGTAAATCTTGATAAGATATATTA
>JAQYWN010000057.1 GCA_029379265.1 Rhizonema sp. NSF051 | reverse complement strand
AACCTAGCACTTAGTCAAGGAATTAACATTGAAGTTTCCAGGTGCAAGATCTGAGGAGAGCAATATTTGCGTGGAGAAATTATTTTCCATGAAGGCGATCGCTTGCCAGCTAAACTTTTCGTCATTTTCAGTGGCAGAATTGAAATTAAGAAAACCGCTTCCACGGGCAAAGAAACGATTTTGCGGACGTTACCCGCAGGAGAAATATTTGCTGCGCCTGCACTATTTAGTAATGCCTCAGCCCCTGCAACCGTGGTGGCTGAGAAGGATTGTCAGATTCTCATGATTGAACGCACTGCCTTAGTAGAAGTGATTCAGAAAACTCCAGAACTTGCATTGCAGATGATTGCTGTACTCAATGAGCGCCTCCAGCATCTGCATCAAGTTGTGCATGGATTGGCTTCGGAGCGGGCGCTCGTGCGGTTGGCGCAATTTATTCAGAGGGCGGCGATCGCAGAGGGAACTGACTTGACTAAAGAGGGATTATACCTGAGATCGCGTCTGCCGTATTACCAGATTGCTCGTAGCATCGGAATCACTTATGAAGAATGTGTACGATTGTTTAAACAGATCCAGGCAATCGTTACTTACCATCGAGGTGGTAAGATAAGAGTGTTAGATCAAGCAAAGCTAGATGCGATCGCTCTTGGTGATGTTCACAATTGAATCGCACACTCTATAAGTCGTTGAAATATCTCAATGCATCAGTCAGAATAGTAGAGGTATTGATCACCGCTATTTGGCGCTGTTTAGCCACATAAAGAGTCGATATCGCCTACTTTGCCGGACTGAAACAGGTTTCGTCCTTACGTGTGAAACAAAGCTGTTTCTGACCCAAATCAGTTTTGAATTTTACCTGATAAGTTTCGTTTTCGGCGGGCAAAGTTTTCGTGTAGTTATTCGCTCTATCGCACGAAAAGTCACGAGTGAAAGATGCCGGAGACCAGTTTAATGTCATTGTACTGCCGCTCAGACTGACTTTTCCTTTTCGTGATTTGAAAATTTGCTGGTTGCAGCCGCCGTTCATCACGTTGATAATTCCCGTGAATTCAACTGTTCCATTCGGCTGAAATAAATAAGTGAAACGCGAACCGTTAGAGCCTTTATATACGCCATTCGTGTTATAAGAACTGTTTCCGGTACGTGTCCAGACCCATTTTCCAACTATAGACGAAATATCTCCAACGCTGGCAGATGAATCAGCCGCATTATTTGAAGCAGTTTCGCTTGCGTGTGCGCCGTTGTAAACAGACAATAAAAGTTTGGCTTCTGCATCATCCGGCGAATTTCGCAATTGCCCAAGAAATGTTTCGTTAAATGCCTGCCTAATTTTGATTTGTTCCTGCTCATTTTTGACACGAACTTGTGTATAAGTAGAAATTATATTGTCAATACTTTTTCTAGTTCCTGCTGGATCTTTTTGATAATCATTTGACTTAATTGAATAATATGCACTGCGCTGTTCACTTGTGAATTTTTTAGCAAATGCCCATTCAAAAAAATCAATCACTTTATCAACATCTGATTTGCTGAGAGATTCGTTTGCAGCCGTTACTAAAACTTTGCTTCCGCCAGCTTGTGCAGAATTGTTTATAGTCGTTCCGCACACCAAAATAAGACATAAAACTATTATGGAAAAATCTTTTGATTTTTTCATGATGACTATAATTATGTTGGAATTCAATTATTTTTCCCAGCGAGTGGGGAGTCAATATACAAGAGCGCACCAGTAAATGTGCGTGATGCACCAGTTAATTTGTAATTAAATTAAAGTATCACAAAGCGTCTTGAGAATCAATAGACATCTCCAGAAATCACGTAGGGGCGAACGGCTGTTCGCCCCTAGCAAGGATTTGAACGAACGCATAATTAATTTTTATTCTTGTGTCTAATAGCTTGATTCCATTAGACAGAGTTTAATGAATCCCCGTACCGCTACAGTTGGGGAGAATCAATCTACACCGTCTTGTTTTGAGTGTGGAGAAAAAAGCCCGATTGAGCTAAATAGCCGCATTCCATTTGCAGTAACTAGCAAGGAAGTACCTGTATCTGCCAAAACAGCAACGGCTAATCCAACAAACCCAAACGTCGCTAGCAGTAGAAACAATGCCTTTGAGACAAGAGAAAAAACCACATTCTGTTGAATCACAGACACAGTGCGGCGGCTTAAATCGACTGCATAGGCAAGTCGTCTCAAATCACTTCCTACTAATACGATATCTGCTGTCTCTATGGCAATATCAATTCCACCCACAGCAAAGCTAACATCTGCCGCAGCTAGGGCAGGAGCATCGTTAATGCCATCTCCAACCATCCCTGTAACTCCTCTTTGATGCAAATCTTGAATTGCTTGAAGCTTATCTTCAGGTAACAGTTCCGCCTGATACTCTGTAATGCCAACTTGTTGGGCAACTTGTTTGGCAACCTTAGCGCGATCGCCTGTCAGCATCACTAACCGCTTTAATCCAGTCTGCTTCAATTGTCGGATTGCTTCTGTTGCTGACAACCGGATTCCATCTGCTAAACCAATGACTCCCAATAACTCTTGGTTTGTCCCTACTAACACCGGAGTTTGACCGAGATTTTCAATTTCCGCCAACAGAGACTCAGCTTTTTGAGACAAGGGAATGCCTCGATCTGCCAACAACCGTCGATTGCCAACAAAGTATAACGACTCACCAAAGTTTGCTTGAATCCCTTTACCAGGTAATGCCATGAAGTTGAGAGGTGTTTCTAATTCTATCTCTTCCTCAACAGCCTTTGTCAGAATTGCCTTTGCCAATGGGTGTTCTGAGCGTTGCTCTAGCGAAGCTGCAATCATTAACACCATATCTGCACTCACCTTCCCAAAGTCATAAACCTGCTGTACAATAGGTAAACCTTGCGTAATGGTGCCAGTCTTATCAAAAGCAAGACTAGTCAAACGTCCGGCTGTTTCTAGAGCATGTCCCCCTTTGAATAAAACGCCTCGGCGGGTTGCCGCACCAATAGCACTGACAATCGAAACAGGGGTAGAAATTACCAAGGCACAAGGGCAAGCTATGACTAACATAACCAGCGATCGATAGAACCAAACGTTAAAAGATTGAGCAAATGCTAAGGGCGGAATGACAGCGATGAGAATTGCGACGACAATCACTATCGGGGTATAAACTTCTGCAAACCGATCCACCCACTGCTGCGAAGGAGCGCGGCTTCCTTGCGCTTGTTCCACCAAGTTGATAATTCTAGCAACGCTGGTATCGTTCGACGTATGGGTTACTTTAACTTCTAAAAAACCTTCCTGATTCAACGTTCCAGCATATACTGTATCGCCAGGAGCTTTATCATCTGGAATTGACTCTCCCGTAATTGGGGATTGGTCAATCGCACTTGTACCAGATATGACTATACCATCCAACGCCACGCGCTGTCCCGGTCGAATCGTTAAAATTTCATCAACTTGAATACTTTCAACGGTTACAGTAACTTCTTTATTTCCCCTCTTGACGGTAGCAGTGGGCGGAGTCAAATCCATGAGGCTGCGGATTGCATTACGGGTGCGCCCAAAGGTGAAAACTTGTAGTGTTGTGCCTAAGGAGAACAAAAATAAGACAAGTGCCCCTTCAAACCAGTCCCCTAAAATCACTGCCCCAATCACTGAAATCGTCATCAGCAAATTCATATCAGCACGGCGCAACCGCAACTCAAACAAACCTGCCCGTGCAATAGGATAGCCAGCAACTATTATGCCAATACTGTAAAAACCTCGTATTACCCAGACTGGAAGCGCTAAATATTGCGCGATTAAGCCCAGGACTAATCCCATCCCTGCTAAAATTACGCTTTGTCCTCGGCGGTTGCTAATCCAGAATTTCCAGTTGTTTGGCGGAGCCGGATTTTGAGAGGGCTTGGGGACTGGATGAGCATGGTTGTGATCGTCGTCGTGGGTACGTGCCGCAAAACTCTCCCCAACAGTGTACCCCAGACTTCTAATCCGCTCAGCAATGGCTGTCTCACTCACAAGAGTTGGATCGTAGGACAGTTGTAATCGTTCAGTCGCAAAGTTAACCGACACATCCCTCACGCCTGCCATCTGCTGCAAGCCAACTTCAATCGTTTTAGCGCAACTGCCGCAATCCATTCCGTTAACTTTCACTTGTAGCCTTTTAGTAGAATCGGCTTCAACGTGTTTGTGATCATGATTGTGATCGCCCTCACAGGAATTGGTGTGCTTGCTCCCCTTGATCTCACTATTCTGTTCCACCGTATAACCTAGAGTGCGAACTCGGTCATAAATTGTCTTTTCATTAACCTGTTGCGGGTTGTACGACACCTGCATTCTTTCGGTGGCAAAGCTAACCGATGCCGATAAAACCCCTGCTATTTGCTGCAAGCCTACCTCAACAGTTTTGGCACAACTGCCACAATCCATCCCCCCGATTTGTGCCTGGATCTTTTTAGTAGAAGCCTCTTCAACATGATTGCGATCGCCCTCACAGCAGTTGGTGTGATTGTGGGGCGTTATTTCATTATTCAGTTTTACCGTATAACCCTCATCTGTTATGCGATTTATAATTTCAGTTTCATTTAGGAGAGCCGAGTCATAAGATACTTGAGCTTCTCTAGTGGCAAAACTCACTGAAGCTTCCGTCACACCACGCAACTTCTGCAAGCTGGCTTCGATGGTAGACGCACAGCCACCGCAGTCCATGCCATCAACTTGCAAAAACTGGGTTTTGAGGGAAGGAGTTTGAGTCATGGCAGCTTTAAAGAAAAGATGAAAAAATTAACTACTTCTATCATAGTACCACTATTGAACATTTATTCAACTGTACATAATTTGTGATTTTAGGTACTATTGAAATTGATAACCATTGCCAAGACAGAAAAATATTCATGCCCGTCAAAATAGAAATAATCCCATTGTCAAAAAAACTTGCTCGAAGTTCCCGAACAACAAACCAATCCACCGAGTAAGGGGAGTCACAAAAGAACCACTCACTTTTAACATTCTCAGTACGACTTAATCCTTATCCGAGAAGTATTGCTCTCACTCTCACAAGCAGGAGCGAAGGTACAGGTATAAAAAAACATCTGCTTTTCGTGCCTGTGCGAACTCACGGTATTGATGAGGGAGCTTTTTGAAGAAATTAGCCAGATGATAGAAAATTCTGAAAATCAATCTCGAACGATGAAAAATCATTTAAAAGCTGATATTTTCGGCGAACGATTATGTGAATATAATAAGACTATAAAAACAAATTAAAACGAATTTATGACAAATTTATTTGTCAACAGTTAAAGTAGAAGTGCTAATGCGATCGCTCAAATTGAGATTCCCTTCGATAAACCATAGAAATGCGTGGGTATCAAGCAACAATCTCATGGTGCATAATCCTCAAAGTCTGGTAGTGGTTCGTCAAAATCATCGACAATTTTCACTTTTCCCTTAGCACTACCAAATTTCGGACGCGGTACGTTAGTAGTAATTGGTACAATCTTAAAGGCTGAACCGTCATTGCGTGTGATGATAACTTCTTCCCCACTCGCAGCTTCTTCAATTAGTTGTGCTAATCGAGTTTCTGCTTCTTGTAAATTAATTTGGCGCATTGATAATCTCCATTGAAACCCAATATCTTGAATATATCTGATTTCCGATATACTACCTTTATCCTAAATTGGGTCATCTCTACCAATTCCCAATTCCTTCAGATGTAATAAGTGATTTCACTGAGAAAAAAGTCAGAAAAAAATTATTTTTAACATTTCCAGTACTACTTAATCCTTATCCGAGAAGTATTGCAAGTTCTTTTACCGAGTCTGTATATACTTTAGTCAATAGACATAGGAGTAGAAATAACGTAGGGGCGAACGGTGAGGAACGAGCGTCAGGGCTGTTCGCCCCTACCAAGGATTTCAACGACCGCATAATTAATTTTCACTTCTTTAGTCTAATGTTTACTACTTTATGACGATAAATTTAAAACTCAATTATGTGTAAGCTTGCATACATTAACATAAATCATATTTAGAAGTTTTTGCTTAAGAGTGATAATCGTCATGCAATTCAAGTCAGCACGTTCTTACGCGCCCCTCTCGATTGTCGCAGCATTGTTAGCGATGGCACTCAAGTTTGGCGCTTATTTTTTGACTAAATCTGTAGGGTTGTTCTCTGATGCTGCTGAATCACCTGTAAATCTAATTACAGCACTGTTTGCATTATGGGCGCTAACTTTGGCTGCAAAACCACCCGACACCTCATACGCTTTTGGTCAATCCAAAGCAGAATACTTTGCTAGTGGACTGGAAGGCGCACTGATTTTGGTGGCAGGAATCGCTATTGCTTTTGAAGCGTCACAGCGCTTATTTCATCCACAACCTTTAGAGCAGATTGGGCTAGGGCTAGGGCTTTCAGTTGTGGCAACAGTAATTAATGGTGGTGTGGGTTTAATCCTGCAACGAGCTGGAAGACGGTTGCGCTCAATCACGTTACGGGCTGACGCGCAGCACCTGTTCACTGATGTATTCGTTTCCCTTGGTGTTTTACTTGGTGTATTATTGGTGAAATTTACGGGTTTTCTTGTCCTTGATCCGGCGATCGCACTGATTGTGGCTACCTATATTTTTTGGACAGGGGTGCGGCTACTGCATGAAACCGGTGCTGGACTTTTGGATATGGCATTACCAGAAGCAGAGCAGCAAATCATTGCGGATATATTAGCAGATTACGAAAAGAACGGCATTTTGTTTCATGCACTACGCACACGAGTAGCTGGCTCCCGTCAATTTGTATCTTTCCACATCCTTGTACCAGGAGATTGGACAGTTCAAAGCGGGCACCAGCTATGTGAGGAAATTGAGTTACGGATTATCAAAGCGCTACCTGGAACTAATGTCGTTACCCATTTAGAACCACTGTCAGACCCCATATCATGGGCTGATCGGGATTTAGACCGGATAACCTAATCTTGAGTAAGGTCTCGTAGTTGCGTTATTTACTCATTCCGACCCCATAAAGTCATATCAAGTTCGGTTAATTAGTTATGATTCATATTGCATAAAACCCCGCCCCTTTATCCCCTCCCCGCTTGCGGGGAGGGGACGTAAAGCACAGCTTTACTGGGGTGGGGTTCTGCGTTCATGATAAATATTCAGGCGAACATGATATCAGTCAAATTCTCATGTACGAGCTTCTCTTTGCCCACGCAACTGCCTTACTCTCATTCCTATCAGCAAGCCAATGATCACAAAGATAGTAAAGTATGCTAGTCCAATAAACCGCACGGATAAAGGTGGTGAAACGGCTTCAACTTCTATTTCTTTTTTAACCTTAAAGGGTTGGAATTGCCTTATGGCATTAGGTTGTGGAGAAACTTCTACCTCAAGAGAGTGGGGTGCGCCATCAAAAAACTCAGAAAGCCACTTTAACTGTCCGGCGCTATCAGGAGTCCCTTGATAGGCAAAGGCAACCCAGTTTTCTTCAAGCTGAGTTGCTTTAATATTCAAGAGTACATTTGTGGCTGGCTCATTCGTTGTGGTGTCCGTGACTTGAAGTTGTAACTTAGCCGGAATTCCCACGGTGGCACTAGTATCTCCAGAAAGTTGCGCCTTCAAACCTTGGGATTCTCCAATGCCAGAGTTATCAGTTTTTGGTGCTGGCTCACTCATGTGTGACATATGAGACTCAGCCATCTCAGCATTCACGTTGATAAATATTAAGGCAGCGATCGCCACTATTATTGCCCCACTGAGTAACAATCGCACTCTAGAAGGTGCTATTTCTCCTGGCTGGATTGCTTGAGAACCACCTATCACCCAACCGCCCCCGAAGCCGACAATCAGTAAAATGACGACTAATATGCCAAAATACTTATATTTCAAAGGGTTTTCGGGAAGATTGAATGTTATTGTTTGTTCAAATGGAGCAAATGCACCAACAGATAGGGGAGTGACATTGACTAATAGTTCATATCTACCGCGAATGGGTAAAGTTTGTTGAACAACCAACTTGCCTTGAGGCGCATTAGCTTCCAAATCCAATAACTTAGTTCCCTCCACAATCGGAAAGTCTGTTGTCAACCAAATATTTCGCGGTGGAGTCTGAATTTGCAGGTGAATTTTTGTATTTTCTAGGGGTTTACCTACAGCATCTACCGCTTGTAGTTGCAAGCTTGTGGGAGATGTAGGTTTATGAGAACCAAGGGGGGTGTCTGCTTCTGCTTCAAATGGCAAGACTTGACTGATGGGAGGATCTGTGGTTAAGCGGACAGTGGGGTGTGGAGATTGAGACAACCCTACTAATCCAAAGAAAACCACACTTATCAGCAACACCGCACTAATAAGTGCATGAAACTTAAATTTTGACATACTAAACTTTTGCTAATTCTAGACTAGCGACAAATAGCCAAATAAATCGGTAGAAATCAATATAAGTGATACTACCGTTGCTCATTACTAAATAGTTAATTGCCTGATTAAAACTAGCTATCTGCTATTATTAGCAAACTTACTAGTCTTTGTTGATACTGAATTATCTAGTGGCAACTAACAGATAAAGTATGGTGACGCAAAGAATGTGTCGCATTGTGGATAGCAGGATAAGTGGTGAAATAAACTGTCCAAAGCGTCAAAGCGCAGAGCGAAATGTAAAGAGTTGCTTGCACAGGTGTTGATAGAGTCCAGCTTTTGGCTTTTTGCTGAAGTGAAATCGAAGATTGAGCAGTCATAATTTTACTTTGCTGACTAAATATGAACAATTTAACTTATAAGCAAGCATTCTGACAATTTTCTTTCCAGCCTAATTTTTGGCGATCTGTAAGAAGGAATACTACTCATAGCCGATGGAAAAAAGATATGCCCCCGGTCCCCATATCTGTTAAAGTATAACTACATAAGTATTCTAAAGCTATGCCATAGAAATAAATCAAAAGTTTTATGATCTTCAGCAGCTTAAGAAACCCTGTATTTGCTAGACTTTACACGGCTCAAACCATAAGTTTGTTAGGTGATGCCCTGACTTGGGTTGGTATAGCGCTGCTTGCCTTTGAATTGGCGGGAGCAAAATCTGCTGTTGTGCTAAGTAGTGCTTTAACGCTGCGTGTTACGGCATTCGTATTGCTCTCACCACTGGCAGGGGCGATCGCTGACCGCTTTGACCGCAAGCACATTATGGTGACAACCCATTTAGGACGAATGTTGATTGTTGGACTGCTACCGTTTGTAACAGCAGTTTGGCAAGTCTATGCCCTCATCTTCACACTCAATGTTTTCAATGCTTTTTTCACGCCAACGTATAAGGCAACAATCCCTCAAGTAACAGGTGAAAATGAGTATCCGCAAGCGATCGCCCTTTCAAGCGCCACCTACCAATTGCTAGCGGTACTTGCTCCGGGTTTTGCAGGGGCTATTGCAGCTTTTATCGGGGCAAGGCAAATTTTCTTTTTAGACGCTTTTAGCTTCATAGTTGCTGCTATTTTAATCTTTACTCTACCAGGTCAACTGAGAGTCAATCTCAGCCAGCAGTCGTTAAGGACAACAGGCAGGACATGGCTTGATATGACTGAAGGTACAACTCGTCTATTTGCAGATGCTCCGATTCGCTATGCCCTGGCAATGCAGTTAGTCGCCTCCATTGTTGGCGCACAAATTTTGGTCAATACTGTTGGTTACGTCGAGGGAACGCTCAAACTAGGAAACGTTCAGTACGGTTGGGTGATGGCGGCTTTTGGCATTGGTGCAACCCTCTGTGCCTTGCTAGTTAGTGCTTTGGATAGACGCTTAAAACGGACGACTTTCGTGCTGATTGGTGCAACCCTGATTACCGTTGCGTTATTACCTGCCTCTAAAGCAGATTTAGGGTTGCTCATGATTCTTTGGGCAGTAGCAGGGGTAGGGCAGAATATGGTGGACTTACCCACGCAAACCTTGATAGCTGATCGTATTCCAAAGATGGCACAAGGGCGGGTTTATGGAGTACACTTTGCCTGGAGTCATCTGTGGTGGGCAATTTCGTATCCTTTAGCTGGTTGGCTGGGAAGCCACTTTGCTGAAAATGAATTTTTTTACGGTAGCTTGGTTGGTTTAGGGATGCTTTTTGTCGTGCAATTTACCCTTTCACCAAAAACAGATGAAAATGAACACGTTCATGAAAGTTTGTGGCACGATCACGAACACGTTCATGATAATCACCATCAGCACAACCATCACCCAGAAATACCATCAGGGGAACCCCACACCCATCTTCATCAACACAAACGCATACGTCACTCACACTCTTATATTGTTGATATCCACCATCCAGCAAGATAACGATTAATATCATGCTCAGTAAATTAGTTATAAATAAAAGATAGGTTTGTAGTTGCGCTTTAGCGCTCTCATATCATGTCCAGTAGCGTAACCTTAATATCGTCTGAACCCCAAGAGCGCTCCTCGCTATGCTTTGTTTACCCTCCCCGCTTGCTCTATTAGTCACATCTTTCTTTACAATCATGAAACCCAGATTATGCAAGCATCTTAAAGATTGAAGGGTTAGGCATACTTGACAAACGTTTCCTTGGTATACTCAATAACTTGCACCAAAATTTTTGTGCAGCCTTTTTTCTTAGATTTACCATCAGGAGCGCTCCAAGACAGATACGAGCCATCTTCCAAGATTTTCTCCACTGGAAATTTTACATTCTTCGGTACTCGTCCCAAATAATCACATTGTTATGCAAGAGTTGCTTGTACCATTGCGTAGGAATGTAAGCCAACAACCACCATCAGCAACATTCCTGCTGTCACACGACGACGAGTAACTTTTTAACTCTCACTCGTTCACCTAGTCGGTCGATTAGCTACAGTTTTACGTCAATTGCTAACAGTTGAAGATATTTATAGTGAACTCGACCTTGCTCCATACATTAAAGTCTAAAATTTAAAATTGCTGCACGATCACGCAGGAGATTGCTAGGGGATGAAAGTAGAATACGTTTTGATAAAAAACTTTAAGCGATTTGAACACCTGGAAGTATCGTTCAAAAATCAAACCCTCGACATTGTTAGCAACCGCTTTTTGGTGTTAGGCGACAATGGTATGGGGAAGACAACTCTGCTGCAAGCGATCGCACTTCCCCTAGCGCTGGCAACCAGGCTTCTTCAACGAGTCACTGATTTTGACTGGCTGGGGTTTCTTCCAGGGCGCTACCAACGCTGGGGTTCACCACACATTGAACTAGAAGTTTCATTTTCAGATGAAGAAATTGAAGCAACCCGCGCAGTAGCCATCAGATGGGCACAGACACAGCCAGAACGCTCGTTTGTTGAACCAGGCGACAGTCACCGCGTCCGACTTATTCTCGATGGTGAAAGCTGTCGCGCCGGAACTAACGCAGAATACTTTCAGTTTGCTGGGCGTTACTATGCTCGCAACCTGTTAGAAACAGATCCATCTGTTCGTTCCGAGTTCTCTAAGCTACCAGGTATTTTTTGGTTTGACCAATTTCGCAATCTTGGTGTCACACCACAGCCAGAAGAAAATGGCTTGGGAGTTGGGCGATTCGGGACGGGAAAGTTCAGCAGTGGACGAGTCTCCTTTGAAGTGGGTGTTGCGAGGCTGCGTAAGTATCTCAATGGGTGGAAATTTGCTCAGCTTACCCATAGCTATCCGATTGATTACTTAACACAGCTGGAGAATCTTTACACCAAAATCTTTCCCGGACGCTCCTTTGCAGGTGTAGAACCAATGCCTGGAGTTGATTCGCCTACACCAGAAGACTACTACTTTTTAATCAATGATGACCACCGCACTTACGATATTGTAGAAATGTCAGCTGGAGAACAGTCGGTATTTCCTATTCTATACGAGTTTATCAGGCAACAGATTGCCAACTCAGTAGTACTGATTGATGAAATTGACCTTAATCTTCATCCCCCAGCAGCACAGTTATTGGTGCGCCAACTTCCCAAACTCAGTCAAAATTGCCAGTTTATTTTTACCACTCATAGTGATGCCGTAAGTGACGTCATCGGTGAGGATGATACTTACCGCTTGCTAGGGGGATCGTTGTGCCTGTAAATATCTTATATTGCGAAGGAGTACCCAAAAGTCCGGATGTGCGAGTTCTCTCTACCATCTTGCCTCCCGGTTGCCTGGTTAAGCCCATTGGTAGCAAGCAAGGTTTAGCTCAAAGAATTTTGGGCACAAAAGATATTAAATCCGGTTCAGTCATTGCAGGGCTAAGAGATCGTGATTTTGATAATGATGACTCACCGCCATCTGGCACTCCTAGAGATTGGTACATTATAGAGAACAATATACAGGTATCCTTAGGTTGGTACTGGGAAAGAAAAGAAATTGAAAATTATTTAATAGATCCAAAAGTCGTGAGGCGGGCACTGGGTGATGATGCACCACCACCGGAGGAATACCGTCAAGCCTTGCAAAACTCGGCTTTTAAAATTGCCGCCTACACCGCAGCTAGAATTGCACTGTCGCTTTATCTACAAAACCGCCCCTCACCTCCCAATAACTCTTGGGGGGAAGAACGAGACAAAAAAGAGGGGTATCGCTTCCCGAAAGATAGGGGATTAACAGAAGCTAACTGCAAGAGCGAACTAAACAATATTATCAAACAATACGAGCAAAGACTCAGTTCGCCCAGACTCAATTCCCTAGACGAATTTGATAGATTGCTGCCAACTTGTTGCCCAGGCGGCAGTCGATTTCAACAGCAAAATTATCTGACTTTTTTTGCCGATAAAGACTTGCTCTACGGGATGCGGGAGCAACTTTCTAATTTTGGATTTGACTCTCCGCTTGTATTCCGCCAACGCATCCTTAAAGGAATTGAAGATTCGGCAGAAGATGTCTGGACTTGGTTACCAGAGTGGCAGCGACTGAGGGAATTAATCGCTTCTTAAGCAGAAACGACCTAACGTCCGTGGGAAGTTCTGTTTGAGGCTAGTGAGGAAGATTACGAGCAAGGAAATCCTGAAATGTTTTGGGGATTGCGCTACACTCCGGCTCGGATTCTTGACCCAGACAAGGATATCACAGATTATGTTGGGGAGCAAGCTAAACCTTCAGATATGCTGTTATCAACCACTGGTTTTTCTCAATGCTTGTCAATCGGCTGGGGGTGCTGATGAGTTACGACGGACATTCAATTTACCCAAGGTTTTTATTCAGCATAGTGCAGCAGCGGTGATTGCTACTGCTTGCCCAGTACCGGATATATTTGCTGCGGCGTTTGCGAAGGTGTTTTATAAGTTTTTTCTACGAGGGATGGTAGTGACGGATGAGAGTGGAGAGAAAATAGTTAAGATGATGAGTATTGGGGAGGCATTACGGGCAACGAGGTGGTATTTTTTGACGGAATTTAATAATCCGTTAGGGTTGGCTTATGGGTTGTCTAGTCCGGCGGGTTATCGAGTGGAGCAGGTGCTTACTTCAGCAGTCTTTAGCTCCATAAGTTAGAGAACACTAATATATTATAGTTACATGAGTTATGTAGGAAAATTAGGTGGACGTTACGAAATCGTCACTGAATTAGCACGAGGGGGATTTGAGACTACTTACCTCGCAACCGACAAACATAGGCCAAGTAATCCTTATTGCGTTGTTGAAAAGATTGATCCAGCGAGTCCTAATAAAGAGGTTTTAAGGATAATAAAACTTTTATTTGTACAAGAAGCAGAGATTTTGGATAGGTTAGGTGCGAAACACGAGCAAATCCCACAATTAGTAGCTCATTTTGAAGAAAATCAAGAGTTGTATCTAGTTCGCGAATATATTGAAGGTGAAGACCTAACTCATGAAATTATTCCAGGTAAACAATTAAGTGAGAGTTATGTTGTTACTCTATTACAAGATGTTTTAGAAATACTAATATTCGTTCACGGAAATCATGTAATACATCGCGATGTAAAACCTGCCAATTTAATTAGACGTAAGCAGGATGGCAAAATAGTTTTAATTGACTTTGGTGCGGCTACACAATTTTTTACTCTTAGTTTTGACTCTCAAGAACAAGAGTTTATCAAAACACTTAGAATCGGTACTCTAGGTTATACACCACCAGAACAATTCCAGGGTGATCCTAAATTTTGCAGTGATATATATGCTTTAGGTATGATTGGAATTCAGGCATTAACAGGAATAAAACCGAGTGAATTTCAAAAAGATACTAACACAGGTGAAATTATTTGGCATAATCAGGGTCAAGTTAGCAAAAAATTAGCCAACATCTTAGATAGGATGGTGCAATCTGATTACCTAAAACGCTACCAGTCTGTAAATGAAGTATTAAAAGCTCTGTACAGCTTGAGAACTCCTAAAACGTACATTCCAACAGCAGATAATCTTTCTGAAAACCCTGTTCAATCTCTTGGGCGATGGCTACGGAGACTTTTTGGACAGAAGCCGAAAAACTTACATGAAGCAAAAGAACTAGCAGAAACGTCAATATTACCGCCTGTAATACAGCCTATACTATCACCTGAAACTATTATACAAACACCAGAGAAAATATGTGAGATTGTTAAGACTTATATTCAGGAAGAACACTTTGATCGAGCGTTAGCAACAGCGCAGCAAATTCCAGATGAACAAAAGTATTTAGAAGCACTGAAAAAAGTTGTCCAAACAATAAGCAATTTGGAAAGTAATCGTGTTCTTGAACTGCTAACACCACTTCAAAATGATCCGAATGAAAGAGTACGTCAATTAGTAAGAGAACTTCAGCCTACCAGTTTCCTTCAACCCCAACCTATCTCCTATAATGAGGCACATGCACGTATCAAGTTTGTACAAGGTGATCTATTAGCTCTTGATGTAGATGCTTTGGTAAATCCCACAGGCTTAGACGTACGTTACGGCGGGGATATTAGTTGGCAACTTTTTAAAAAGCTAGGCTTCGAGTTATACGAAACATTGCAAAATCAACCACCTCTAAGGTTAGGCGAAGTATTTGTTACTGATGCTGGTTCTCTGCTAGCTCGCTACCTAATACATACACCTACAGAAGAGAACGATCAAGAAGGTGGGCATACAACTGCGAGTATAGTACGGGGAGTCTCTGCTGCTTTAGCCAAGGCAGATAGCCTTAGCGATGTTCGGACAATAGCTTTTCCCTCGGTGGGAACTGGTGCGGCAGGATTTGATCCAACTGAATTAGCACCAAAGATCTTGAAAGCCGTCACGAATCACTTAAAACAAAGCACTGTACTAGAGAAGGTTATTTTCAGCTTTGTAGACGAATTTGCGTATCAAGCGTATCTGAGTGCATACCAGACACTTCTTTTAGAAAGGACTGTAGCTTATGAAATCTTAATGAATACATTACCTGAAGGGACAACCGTTGGTAAAGATATAGAAGTCTCAATTTCTGTCAGTCAAGCTAGAAGCATTAACAGTGAGGCTTATGTGCTGCAAGTTCCATACAATGAAGCTGTTGGAGCTGAACTCAATATATTCTTAACTGCCCCCGGATTTCAACTTAACGGTGACAACACCACTAGCTTACCCCTTGACCTGAATACAGGTGAAATCAGGCAAACTGCTCGTTTTCGCTTAACAGCTCTCCGCCCAGGCAATGCAACTATTACCACTGAACTCTATAGGGGAGATACCTTCGAGACAAAACTAGAAACCAAGATGCAAGTTGCTGATCTTGACGAAACTAGCTTCCCCAGAAAAACTATTACGACTCAACCTCGCCCCGTTCCGCAGCCAGATTTCATTCTTCGCGTACAAACAATCTGGAATGAAACTGATTCAACTTGTAGATTCCGGTATCAGCTGCGAAGCTTCCGGTTCCCATTGCTATTTACAGGTAACAACATTTATCACTCAGAGTCACTATCTAACAGTTGGATAGAGGAGATGCGAAGTTTGTTAGCAAATACACTTGACAACATATCTGATAGTTTTCTCGAGGGGCGATCGCGTCTCGCTTCACTCGGAGAATACCTATTTCAGCACCTCTTTCCCAGCGAACTTCAACACGACTTCCGCACTTTTATACCTGATAACCTGACTTTCACTCTTGTGATTTTAACTGACAATTATACCTGGATACCTTGGGAGATACTGCACGATGGTCACAAGTTTCTGAGCGATCACTTCATCATCGGTCGTTGGCTTTGGGAACTAAACGATACTATATCCTACGAGTTTCCCGTAGGTGCTGTTAACGTTTCTTACTACGCCAATGTTGAACAACCCCGACTGTGGACGACTCTGTTGTCAGCTCCCGGTGCGCCTCCACCCGAGCTTTTACCAGAAGGTATGTTGCACAATCTCGACTCAACTGAAGCAATGCGGGGTTTGCATATAATCCGCTACAGTCAGTCACCAGATGCAGCCATTCGACGCAACTCCCCTATAACTTTGAATGATACTAATGATACACAGGAGATTGAACAGCAAATGCGTCCTGCCAAGCTTAACTTACATCGCCATCGACCATTTGTAACCTTAAGCTACGTGAAAACCGATACTCCAGAAGTGACGACTTTAGAACAAACTTGGGCAACAGCTTTCATCCACGCTGGATGTAGCGGCTTCACAGGCTCCCTCTGGGCTGTAGATCCAGCTGTGGAAGCGACATTTATTAGCTGCTTCTACAACCGTTTGTGGACTGGCGCTTCTTTAGGAGAAGCGTTTGATACCAGTCGCCAATTAGCGCGTGCTGTTGCTCCGAATTCCCTAGATTGGCTAGCTTACGTTCTATTTGGCGATCCAATGGCGCGTCCTTACCTTCCAGTGGAAGGAAAAGGCTATGCTGTGGTTGAACCAATTGGGCGAGAAATCGATGATCCCCTCCCACCTGATGTCACCATCCGCTTCCGTCTCAGCTTGCGTCGCACCCCTCCAGTATGGCATGAGGAGCGAGTTATCGAAGTTGCTGAAAACCTGTCATTTGAAAACTTGCAAGTACATGTCAAAACTTTCGGTTTAAAAGTTACCCCAGATTCTCCAATTGTTATGAGTTTAGCTCCTACTGGCAACTATTTAGGTTGGTTTACCCTAGTTGCACCTCCTGAGATGGCAGGTAACTCTGCTTTAGTACAAGTTTACTTCATGGATGGAGTGCTACCAATTCATAGCCTCATGTTTTCACTGAATATCAGTAATGAGGGAGGTGAGTGAGCGTGGGAGGTATTAGCAGTTCGATTCCGACACAAACTGAATTTTCTCCCTTAGAAATCTTAATTACAGAGAATAATTACCGCATTAGTATTAACGATTATTCTAGAACTGCTACAGACTCTGTACTGC
>JAQYWN010000567.1 GCA_029379265.1 Rhizonema sp. NSF051 | reverse complement strand
CCTTTTAATAATATACAATTTATTTTGCGTGAGTACTTATCAGGCGTGCAAGATGATATATCAACACCTTCCCCAACCACGACGAATTATGTGACTTTACCCACCCTTGCTGCGGTTGTAGGAGAGTGCGTACGTTATCTAAACCGCTGGATACTTCTGCATTGCTCGTGACAATGGCATAGTTGCATAGCACTGAAACTCTGGCTCAAAGATAACAATAGCAACTTCACCGCTCATTAAGCCGCAACGCTTAATTGGACGCCCATCACATAATTTACTTGATGACGCCCATTCGTACCATGAAAGTTGTTCAAAGTTTAGCTCATAAGGATCGTGGTGAATCGGTTGAGATGTTGTATCTTTCATCCATCCTTGCTCAAGGCACGAAAGGAAGTAAGCAGCCCTATCCTTAACACTTTCTTTTGAAGCTACGTATGCTGTAGCCTTAGCCCACTCGCTGCTATATTTCTGCCACAAATGTGATGCTGTAGCGTGGTTCAAATGAATACCAACATCTTTTAGCCGATTGAACTCAATATCAGGAATACCACCAGCTTCTACCTGTGTTTTTGGGTGAGATTGCAGCAACATCAGTTCAAGCCATTTGCATCCATCTAAAAACTTCTCGGTAATGGTGGAGAGAGCTTCTAGAATGAGTCGGGGTACTTTAGAGAATGCGATTGCTCTCTCGACAACTGTCTGTGCAGTCAATCCCTCTGTTTCCATTTGGCGCTGTACTTCTACACCAGTTTCTTGGTTATAAATGGGGGGGATTTGACAATATCTTGTCGCATCTGGGTTGCGTCTCCAGATAGACAATGTTTCAACAACTTCTTGTTGTTGCTTTTCAAGGTATTCTTTAATATGAATAACCTTTGTGTCTTCCTCAAGGACAGGTAGTTGTTCTTCAGTGGAATCGGTACTCATACTTTGTAAGGATGAGTCTTTCACATCTACCCTCTTGATTCTACTGAGTACCCTGTCCTTTTGAAGGACGGGTGATGCCCAATCTGATGAAGGAGCGAGTGTATACTCATCAGTCTCGCCAACCCGTTTGTTTTTGATAAGAAGCCTGTGAACCTCTGTTAATACGCGAAGCGCCGCCATCGTGAGATTACGAGAAAGTCTACAAGCCTTGGCAATCCTTGGTACTGATTCCCAACACAAGCCATTCTTCCCGGCTCTTCTAACCACATGGCAATAAACTCGGAATTCTGCTGGAGTTAGTCCATAATCGTCCAGCCAGACGGGGATAAACGGTATTGATAATTGAACTTCTTGGGAAATTTCAAAATTTTCCCCTTCAGGAGCTGACTCAAATGCAGTATTCATGCTATTATTACCCCAGGTTGACTACTAGGTTGACTACTAGGTTTACTACTCCAGGTAAGAAACCGATAAAGAACCAGGAACCGATAAGGAACCAGGTAAGAACGGTTAATTTTTCTAAAAGCGCTCCATCACTCGCCAAAGTAACGGGAGCGCTTTTAGCTTGAAAAAATTATACCATAAAAAATATGAAAATTAGCATCAAACTGTAGATTCCACAGGCTCACGCTTGTTTAACTTTTTTCTCGAATGTCTGAATATTGGGATTATTCAGCACAAACCCACAGTCAATCTCTTCACCTATAGTCCCACTAATTGTCGTCAACCAACGTTTTTTATGTGAAGTCTGCTATAGAGAGTACTCTCTATAGCAGACTTCACGGATTCATACGTCCCCCGTTTTACAGCAATTTTCACTCTCTATGAACCATGTCGGTATACCCATAATCTTGCCGCGACTGGAACCATTATCTTGCCACCTAGTGGGCTGTAATGCTGATTCTTCCGTTAAGCGATCGCCAAGAAATTTTCCAGGATGGAAAGATAACTTTGCCGAAGCCCAAAAATCGCACCATAAGTTCGCCAAAATACCAACACCTTTTCGTCAAAATAGCGATGTATTTTATACAGGATGGTAACCAGTATTTTAGGCGTAACAAGCATTGTAGGCATTAAAAGCATAACATTGCCGAAAAAAATCGGAAGTATAAGCCTGCCAAACGGCAATATTATCGTTCCACCGACAATTTTTGACTTTATTTTCTTATCCCGGTTTTCTGTTCCATTGCTACTCACGCCCCGGTTTCAATGATAAATGATTGTTTCTGACTTGTGAGAAATTTGGGTATTACTCATTTCGGTTGAGGCGGAAAAAAATATATTGTTTAAAATGGTAAATGGAACTGTAGTAAAACTGTGCAAAATTTCAATTTTGAAGAAACAGTCAGTTGATTCCAACGGTGAGACTATGAATAAAATTTTAAAACGTGCAGTATTACCTGGATTATTGGCTACGAGTCTAGTCGGCGTAAACGTAGGGGCAGTGAAGCCAGTATCTGCACAGAGTTTAGGACACGATATTGGAGTAGGTGCAGGCGGTGGTGCAGCCGCAGGCTTAGTTACTAATCGCAAACACACCTGGAGAAATGCCGTAAATGGTGCTGCTGCTGGTGCTGCTGTTCATGCTGTCAATGGCTCGGGACGCCATAGGAGCCGCCACGTGGCTCGAGATGCAGCAGTAGGTGCAGCTGCGGGTGCAGCCGCAGGTTTGATTACTGATCGCAAGCACACCTGGAGAAATGCCGTAAATGGTGCTGCGGCTGGTTCTGCTGTCAATGTTCTGGGGCGCTAATCCTACAGACTAAAGTATGCCTTTAGGTATACTTTTCGTGTAATCTACCCATGCTGAAAGTACCAGACAGTATGATCGCCTCGATTCTGCCTACCCATCAAATGAATTAGAGGCGATCGCTAAACATTGGAAGATGCTGGACAACCAGTACATTCCAGTGGAGAGTCAGCCAGCCAAGCGTGCGATCGCGCATTCCTTTGCTCGAGTTATAGTACCCATTTATGCTTTCCAAATCACTCCGGTGCGCCATAAATACTGCAAGGCGTTTCATCGGAACGATGGGTACTCGTATGCCACTTAATTCTACTTTTGTCCACTACATCAGACATTATAGGCGATCTGATCGCACTCAATCCCCCACTTCTGTAATACCTACACCGCCAACTTTCAGCCAACACCACACATTTATAATGCGTGGTGTTGACTCCAATTTGCGATTAAATTTCAGATAAGCTATTTAAGCTGCTTCCTTTAGTAGCGGTTCGATATTCATATCTGTAATATTCAGCGACAACTGTTCGGCATGAGGTGCTGCTGCCTCCTCTAAAACAGTAACTTCAATATTCACACTTACCAAGTAACTACCTGCATTTGCACCGACTGCTTCGGCCGTCAGTTTGGCAATATCTGGGCGTTTGGCAGTTAGCGGATCGCGTAGGATACATCGATCCCATTCGTGCTTGGCAGTCGGATTGAGGCTGAGAATGTAATGTTTAATCATAAGACAAACCTTTATATCAATCTTCCAGCTACGTTGTCACATCGCCGCCATACTTGATCAAGCTTTGCGTAGAAGCGGAGCGGCTTGTCGTTAGACATCGCTACATTTCTATTATAGTACAAAAGTACTATAATAGGATAAATAGGGTGTAGGGACGGGTTTAATAGACGGAGTATCTTCTATAACACAATATCTAACAAAACCTGCCCCTACAACAGACGTGAAATATAATTCACACAAAGCGCCAATAGTGTAGGGGCGGGTTTGATAGACACAACATCTTCTATAACACAAAGCGCCAATAGTGTAGGGGCGGGTTTAATAGACACAACATCTTCTATAACACAATATCTAACAAAACCCGCCCCTACAACAGACGTGAAATATAATTCACACAAAGCGCCAATAGTGTAGGGGCGGGTTTAATAGACGGAGTATCTTCCATAACACAATATCTAACAAAACCCGCCCCTACTCCAAGAAATAAATTCTCCAATTTTTAGACTCGACCTAAGGAATAGAAATTCCTGCTTCGTCAAAGGCTTTCTTGAGACGATGGCGATAATCTCGTGCGACATCCCACTGCTTGAGAGGCAGTGTTTTAATCCAGACACGAATAATCAAACCGCGCTCGCTAAAATTATCGACTCCCAGAACTCGAGGCGTCTCCAGAATTTGTTCTTGCCAATGTGGATCTTTATCCATCTCTAAACCGACAGATTCAATCAACTTCAAAGCCTGGTCAATATCAGTCTGGTTTGCTACCGGGATATTTAAATCAGCTCGGGACCAGCGACTAGAAAGATTGGCAACAATTTTAATTTCACTGTTGGGAATTGTGATCAAGCGTCCTTCAGCATCCCGCACTTGAGTCATCCGCCAATTTAGATTTTCTACCAAGCCGCCCACTTGTCCTACACTAATCATATCCCCCAAGGCGTACTGGTCTTCTAAAATGATCAAAAAGCCGTTAATCCCATCTTTAATGAGGTTTTGGGAGGCCAGAGATACGGCAACACCAACCAAACTGACACCAGCTAACAAGGGAAGAATATTTATACCCAACCATACCAGGGCTACTAGGAAACTCGCTGCCACCCAGGTAATAGTCACAATGCCTTTGGTAACGACAGAAATTGTAGAAACTCGTAGTTTTAGACGTTCAGTACTTTCTCGAGTTAATAATGCACCACCAATAACTATAGCTGCAGTGAAGCGTTCAATAAGAGCATAGCTAAAGCGGACTGCAACATAAGTTCCTATTGCCACAATACCTATTTTGAGCGGAAATTGTAAACTGAAGTAAATTCCTAACTGGAGCGCTCGCGTGTAAGGAAACAGACCCAGGATTGTGTATGTTCCTCCTCCCCAAATTGCTGTTTGACCTAGTTGAAACAGTCGTCTTTTGGCTTCTTGGAGATGATCTGCTTGTTGTTTGCGCAATTTAGTTGTTAACGGTTGCTCTGTTGCTGAATCCGGTTGCATTAGCTGTCGTGAATCCCATTTTGATCGCTGCTGCAACTCATAGAATCCCCAACTCAAAACAATCATCAAGAGCAATGTTCCGCCTGCAATCTTACCATGATATATTAAACTAGAAGTCTGTCGCTCCTGCCTAGTCCGTTTTAAGTCTTCTTGTAATGCTTCAGTAATTTGTTTTGCCGCTACAGACGTATCTACGTGTCGTAGTTTCGCATCATCAGCGTTGACTGTCATCAAGTATTGGTTGTTGACATAAATGACTGGTAATTCATTTGATGTCCGCGTCTGCACCTTGACTTCTTTTGTATTTGAATCTAAGTAATCTTGGCTAATTTGATCCAGAGTCACTTGAACGTGTTCCATACGCTCTGTAATATTCGCTTTTGTTCCGGTTATTTGGAATACACGACGACCATCCAGATAAACCCATGCAGCAGAAATATTCTTATTGTCTGAGTCATTACTCGAACTAGTGTTAGGAAGTTGCAGGTTAGGTAAAAAAGGAATTTGGGGAGTTTGAGCACCAGCTTTTGGCACAATACATACAGAGATAGCTATCGATCCGGCAATTGCCAAAAATTGAGAGCGCACTAAAATACCTCCTTCCGCAGAATACGTTTATGCCTTTAGACATCCTCCACATCAACTCTCGTGTCCGTACCTATCTAAGGTTAAGTTTTTATTAAACTTAATATTTAGCTCTTTTA
>JAQYWN010000566.1 GCA_029379265.1 Rhizonema sp. NSF051 | reverse complement strand
AATGTGTATAAGAGACAGCTTTAGTACAGTGCGGCGCAAATAAAGCACCCATTCTGAATTGCTAGACACCCTGCGAGTCCAGCTTTTTTAATTTTTAATTTCTGATTCCGCGTAGCGTTACTAGTTTCTGGATAAATATTTTGACATAGCTTAATAAAACAACTAGTAATTATTAGGCAAAAAAATACAGTATAAATAGACAAAAAGCTGATACAATGAATCCGCTTTTCTGATAGCTAACAAAGAATGCGTATAGCCTGGATTGGAAAAAAATCACCTTTTTGTGGTAACGTCACCTATAGTCGAGAAATTACAAATGCCTTGTTAGCCAAGGGACACCAAGTGAGCTTTCTCCACTTTGCTCAAGAAGAATCTGAACCGGGTAACTGGCCAAATTGTCCAGAGGTTCCTCTACCCTTCATTTATAAGTCCCAGGTTTACACAATTCCGACTTTCAACGCGACGAAGGTTTTAACTCGATCGCTTAAGAGTATCAAGCCAAATGTCGTTCATGCTTCCTTGACTCTATCTCCCCTTGACTTTGTTCTACCGGAAATCTGTGACAAACTAAATTTGCCTTTAGTTGCCACTTTTCACACCCCCTTTGCTGGCAAGGGAGCAAAAATAGTATCGGGAACACAACTTTTGGCATATCAACTCTACGCGCCTTTTTTGGTTAACTACGACCGCGTAATAGTATTTTCTCAAATTCAACGAGAATTGTTATCACGTTTGGGCGTGCGGGAAGAAAATGTTGCTGTCATTCCCAACGGAGTGGATATTGAGAAGTATTCTCCTGGCCCTTCTAACATCAAAGCAGAATTTAAAGCTGATCGCTTGTTTGTTTACCAAGGTCGCATAGCTGCTGAGAAAAATGTCGAAGCCCTTCTCCGAGCTTGGAAGCTAGCAGATATGGGAGCAGGTAGTAAGCTGCTCATTGTTGGCGATGGGCCTCTGAAACCTTCTTTAGAAACGTTTTATGGTTCTGAATACAACATTATCTGGTTGGGATTTGTTGCCGATGAAAACCGACGCATCGAAATTCTACGCGGCTCTGATGTATTTATTCTACCATCAATAGTAGAAGGGTTGTCGCTGTCATTGTTAGAAGCAATGGCTTGTGGACTTGCTTGTTTAGCTACAGATGTCGGTGCTGATGGAGAAGTGTTAGAAAAGGGCGCAGGTATAATTATTAATCCTAAGACCATCAAAACTCAATTAAGAACTTTATTGCCCCTATTCCAAGACCATCCAGAGTTAACAACTGTGCTGGGACACAAAGCAAGAAAGCGTGTATTAGAGCGGTATACCCTGAATAATAATATCGATCAACTAGTTAAACTTTATACATCTACTGTGGAACAAAGACGCTTACAGTTCAGTCGCTGGGCTTAAGAGGTCAGGCTGAGACACGGAGAAAAAAGGAATAAATATATATTTTGCGCTATAAAAAAACGTGAAATTACTGGTTCTTCCTCATCTTCTCCTGCTCTGCCTTCCCTTAGGCTTACAGAAGTTGAGTGAATGCTAAACCAGTACTTTAAGTGAAGCTCGGTTAGTGAACAGTCTGCTGCTTTTGTTCTTCAGTTAAATTACTTAGACGATTAAATGGCCAGAAGCGAATAGTTGCCTGACCAATGATGCGATCTTTCTTAAGAAAACCCCAGTAATGACCGTCACAGCTATTATTACGATTATCTCCTAAAACTAGGAAAGAATTGGATGGCACAACCGACGGTCCCCACAGATACTGAGGTTTACCTGCAATGTAATTTTCAGGCAAAGGGCGTTCGTTAACGTATACACGTCCTTGCTTGACTTCTATCTTTTCGCCCGGTAGTCCAATCACTCGTTTAATCCAAGGATCGGAAGATTTCTGCGACAATCCACAAGCTGCAATAGTGCTATTGGGTGGCCAAAATACCACAATATCTCCTCGGTGTGGATTTTTGAAGTGATAGCTGACTTTATCTACCATCAGGCGATCGTCAATTTGTAACGTCGGCTCCATTGAGCCTGATGGGATGAAATAAGCTGCAGCTGCAAAGGTACGAATTCCAAATGCTAGAAATATGCTCAGCCCAACTGTCTTCAAACCTTCAATCCAGACATTTTCAGAGTTTGGCTGCTCAGTATTTCTTTGATGAGGAGACATATGTACTTAATCAAAATTACTACTAAGTGCAGGTGACTTAATTATAACTAATTTGTTCCGTAGCGATGAAAATGTGCTAATTTTCATCGCTACCACCTCTTTCATAAGAATGAAATTGGCTCGTAGTTGCGCTGTCTTCGCGCTCTTTACAGCAAAAAACTATTTTTGGTTTATTTCCACCTACCTACTTAAATATTAAAACACAGGAAAAAATTGGAATTGGGATAGATATTTGTGTGCATTTTTGTAAAATAGATACACTTTAAGCATTAAGGTTGTGAAAGGAAATACGCGTGATAGTCCTTTGAAAGGAGGTTCATTGCTGTTGATTATTGGCACAATTCGGTTACCGCCAAACAAGCTTTCGGATGCGATTTCGGCTATGGAAGCGATGATCACATCCAGTCGCGCTGAACCAGGTTGCATCGAATACTCGTATGCCGAAGACGTTTTAGTTCACGGGCTGATCCATATTAAAGAAGCCTGGACAAGCCAAGCTGCTTTGGACGATCACTTTGCATCAGCGCACATCACTGTTTGGCGATCTACTTGGCAATCGCTAGGTATCACAGATCGTCATCTTGTACTCTACGAGGTGGGCGATCCTAAGCCCTCCTAACCTTATAGAAGTGCGATCGCTCTCTTGTTTAGTATCCAAAAAAATGATCCAGCTAAAACCCGCAGATAAAATGCCTGGTAGTTTTGGTCTACCAATTCTAGGTGAAACTCTGGAATTAATTTCGACTCAAGGATGGGGACTTGCAAAAAATTATCAGCGTTATGGTCCTGTTTTCAAAATCAATCTTCTAGGCAAAAAACATGCTGTCTTGGTTGGACCCGAAGCCAATCGACTCATTTTACAGGAAAAGGTGGATTGTGTCTCTTCTTACCTGGGATGGGCATCGACAATGGAGCATATTTTCGGTCGTCCAATGATGCTTCAGGATGGTGAAGAACATCGTCGCACTCGACGCTTGATGGCTCCCTTGTTTCATGGCAAAGCCATTGCCAACTACTTTAACTCAATGCAAAGCGAAGTTAACCGATGCTTAAGCCAATGGCTGGAACGCGGTACTGTTCCCCTCAAAAATGAATTTAATCAATTAGCACTCCGAATTGGAATTCGGTTGTTGCTTGGTGTGCAGGTAGAACGTGAAATTGAGCAAATCGAACAGTGGTATACTACGTTAGTGCGGGGAGCCGTCGCACTACTGCGTTGGGATGTCCCCTTGACAAACTATGGTCGTTCCCAAAAGGCACGTCGTCAACTAAGGCAATTTTTACAGAATATTATCGCCGAATGCAAAAGCCATAGTAGACAAACATCTGACGATGTGTTGGGGTTATTTTTAGCATCTGTTGATGAACAGGGAAATGCTTTAGCAGAATCTCAGATTATTGACGAAACAATCCATCTACTTAATGGCGCTCATTTCACAACAGCAACCTCGCTAACTTGGACACTCGTTGAGTTAGGCGCACGTCCAGAGTGGCGAGAACGCCTCCGTCAAGAACTGGAGCGAGTTTTGGGAGATGAAACCCTCAACCTTGGACACCTCAAACAACTCAACCAAATGACTTACTTCCTCAAAGAAGTTGAGCGCTTTTACAACCCTGCAGGTGTAGTGCTTTTGCGGGGGGTTGTCAAAGAACTTGAATACGCAGGCTATTGTATTCCTCCAGGTTGGGGTATAATTGTGGCTCAAGGATTGACGCATCGCTTACCAGAAATTTATACCGCTCCAGAAACATTCGATCCAGATCGCTTTAGTCCACTCCGTGAAGAGGATAAGAAACATCCCTTTGCGCTCATTGGGTTTGGAGGTGGTGAACATACGTGTATTGGAATGGAGTTTGCCAATATGGAAATGAAAATTTTTTTGGCAACTCTGCTGCGTCATTATGATTGGGATGTGACACCTAAATATGAAGCGGGTGTTTCTCAAAAATTTCCTTTTCAAGCTGAAAGAGAGTTACAGGCACATTTGCAAATCAGGTAATGGCGATCGCGCTTGGCTTAAGGGTTCACTTTCGTTCGCACTGCAGAATATTTGGATGGACCTCGGATGTATTACCATAGTTGATGATGGGCAGGCTTAGTCAGTAAATCTTGAGTATCATAGGTATTTGAGCAGAAGTCGAGGTTTGTCAACAACCCACGACTACTAAAAGCCTTGGATTTATAAAAAAGATATTTATGAAGGAGCAGCCAGAAGCAACTGCCACAACTTTATTTGAGGAAGGCGTTCGATTATTTGAAGCGCACAAGTTTGCAGAGGCGATCGCCCCTTTGGATGCAGCACTCAAGCTTGATCCAAACTACGTTGAAGCTTGGTGCTGTCGGGGGTTAGCTAGGGGACACCTGAAGCGCTATGCAGAATCCGTTGAGGATTTTAATCGCCTCCTTGCCCTCACTCCCAATGATCATCGTGCCTTATTTAATCGCGGCTTGGTTTTGGCTGAATGGGGTAAGCATTGTGAAGCACTCGACAGTTACGAGCAACTGCTTTTGTTATACCCTTATCATTACGAAGCTTGGGACTCAAAAGGTAATTCTTTAACAGTATTAGGGCGGCATATGGAAGCCCTCAATGCCTACGAACGATCTCTCGAATTCAACCCCAGCTATTATAAAGCCTTTACCAATCGTGGTAGCGCGTTGGTGAATTTGAAACGCTTTAAAGCCGCTATTCGCAGCTACGATCAGGCGATTGGCATTCAGCCAGATGATCCAGATGTGTGGTATAACCGTGGCTGTGCTTTTATGAGTTGGGAAAAGCCAGTTGAAGCAATTGATAGTTTTGACAAAGCCCTTGCAATCAACCCAAAGCATCTCTCTTCCTGGGTTAACCGAGGAAATATGCTGGGGAAACTTCAGAAAGAGGAAGAAGCATTAGCTTGCTATGATCAAGCAACTGAAATTTCTGCCCACGATACCCACGCATGGAATAACCGTGGTATTACATTACGGCGACTGGGAAGAACTAAAGAGGCGATCGCTTCTTACGATAAATCGATTGAAGTCGATCCTCACAATTTTGAAGCTTGGGATAATCGGGGCTATGCCCTTGCTAAAGATGGTAAATTTAGCGAGGCACACGCTAGTATTGATCGTTCACTACAAATAAAACCCGATCATGCCAACGGCATATATAACAAGGGTTATTGTTACGCATGTCAAAGGAAGATCACCTTGGCCGTGGATCACATTGCCCAAGCCATTAAGATGAATCCTACCAAGTATTTGCCGATCGCCAAAACTGATGCAGATTTAGATAGTTTACGAAAAAACAAGCGGTTTCAGGCGATTTTGCAGGGAAAATTATAACGGTAATGAGTAATGAGTAATGAGTAATGAGTAATGAGTAATGAGTAATGAGTAATG
>JAQYWN010000565.1 GCA_029379265.1 Rhizonema sp. NSF051 | reverse complement strand
TGATGGCACTCTATTTATCTTCCATCAAATGATATTATCTTTGGCAACTTCGTATAAGTCAGTTGAGTAAATAAAATCTAAATATGTAAACAAATGTTGAGATCCTGTAAAGTTGACAATCAACTCTACGGGCGGGTTTGACAAGATTGTTCGTTTTTACCGACAAGTTGTGAGATAAAACCAGCGCCTTGCTCTCCGGAAAGAGGATTCTGTCCGGAAGACTGTGCCCTAATATAAAGTTGTATTTATTCACCAACTTACTTAATTCAGTGGTTCAACCGTAGCTTTCAAACCATTATTATTGAATATTTTCACCATACTATCGGCATGATTGCGACTGTTAAAGACTCCTGCTTGCATCACTGCTACACCACGCCAGACAGTTTGAAAAGCACCGGGAGCAAGTACTTTTACTACTTGCAGATCCCTTTCATTTTGTACTTGTACCATCACTCGGTAACGGACATCTGTCTGAGTGGCAGTTGCGACTGTTTGGGGTGGATCTGCACTTTTCGTCAAAGTTGCTGTTTGAGGCGCTGCTAATTTTGGCATAATACTAGTATTGCCTGTAGGAATATTAAGATTGGGAACGGGTAAGAGAGCTGCATTGCCCACTGGGGCTGGTTCTAAAACTGGTAAGGTCTGTCTTTGACTGCTATTTTTTACTGATGTTGATGCGACTGGGTTAAACTCAGATACATTTGCAGGTTGTATTTGGCGTGGCGAAATTTCTGTAAGATTCACTGCACTTCCACCTTGCCGAGTTTCTGTGTCAACTTGTGTGTTTGACGACATAGCAACAGGTGCGGACTGCGGTGCAGTAAACTCAATGCTGTTGGGAGAAATTCGGACATAATTCAATTGTGATGTCGTCGGCTGCTTTGCCGAGACTTGAGTTGTCGTTGCAGGTAATCGCCCAACATCACCTCTCAAATTACTAGGAGTCGGAAACCCAGCATTTTTAGAGGTAGGCAACTGAGGTGCCGCAGGTGGTAAGACTGGCTGTGGTGGCACCGTTAGACGATTTAATTGTCTGGAATCGTCATTTTGCACAACGCTATTACTAGAAGCGACTTGTGGCAAACGGCGTGAAGTCGATAAAGCTAAATTCCTTGCGTGTTCACGTCCCCCTGTCGCCGCATCCGCTAATTTTCTCGCGTCTCCCCTTGCTATTGTGCCGCTTGTATCTACCATCCCAATCACGCGATCGCCGTTCAGGCTATTCCCATAAGCAACAATTGTCTGCTTAGCTGTACTGGCGTTAATATCATAACGGGCATTGTTGCGAAACTGATTCCCACCAGGTTCCGATGCATTCCCTAAATCTGGTATTGCTTGGGAGAGTGCGACTAATCCATCTTCTCGACTATCCTGAATCAAATTATTCCGTAAAAGTGGACGGGAAGAAGCCTGTACCAAAATGCCACTTCTATTGTTTTGAACAGAATTACCAACCACTGTAGGAGAGGCATTTTGGGCAATATTAATCCCATAACCCGTTTGCTCAAATACATTTGAACGTACTTCTGCACGGGAATTACCAGTAATTGTGATCCCATTCGCCCCATTACGATAAAAATAATTATTGCGAACAGTAGGCGTACTGTCGCCAGTTACAGAAACTCCATCTTGCGTACTGCCAGTAAAGGTGTTTTGCTCAATAACTGGACTAGTCGTTTCAATCCATAAACCGTAGCCACGGGGATTGGGGTTTGTCACCGTTACTCCAGTCAAGGAAGCCGAGTTTGCACCAACAATTGTGATATTTTTACTGCCGAAAGTTCGGCTGAGATAATCACCGCCTCCAAGGATTGTAATACCACGCCCTTTGCTGCTAGAGTCTCCTTGAATCGAAACACCAGGTTTCATGATCAGGGGAAAAACTTCTCCAGTCTGAGTGCTGTATGTTCCTTGTGAAAGCCTGATAACAGTGTTGCTACTAGCGACTCGCAGTGCTTGAGTCATTGTTTTCACTGGAGTGCTTTCACCACCATTGCTCTTGTCGTCTCCACTACTTGGGTTGACAAACAACACGTTAAGCTGAGACATTGTCTTGGCACCGATTTGCCCCTGATCTGATGTTGGTATCTGAGCCATAGCGGGAGCATTGCTTGTGGTAAGTAATGCTACACTTACAACTCCCATACTAACGGTGAAAAATAAAACTGATAAATGAGATACTGAAAGCATTGCTATTTGGAGAACTGAAAATGATTTGCAACTTTTAGTAATTAGCTTTGTAAACGGGACACCTGTCCTACAAGACTTAGGAAAAATGTGGGGGTGAATCACCTTTATGACACTCCTTTAACCAATTAGGAATTATTTAGACTTTTAAAAACGCTCGCTTATCTCTGTCGTCTGATTCAGGCATAGCAATGCTGAATGCTTTAGATACAATGATGACGGAAGCTCGAGAGTTCAAACGACATCAGGGGTTAGTTAGATACACTGTTTGGTAACTTTTGCCTAAGTTATAACAAAATAATTTCATAAAGAATCTGTAGAGATGCGAAGAACATTGCCAATATGAAACAGGCTGACTGTTACGATGGAAGCAATAATGGGGTTGTTGTAATGGTCGAGCCATACAGCCAAAAAGAGCAAGTACAGCAAGTTGTTTACCGCATCTTAGACGCTAACTTGGATCGCGCCCGTGAAGGGTTGCGAATTATTGAGGAATGGTGTCGCTTTGGTTTAAACAATGCCCAGTTGGCTCTTGAATGTAAGAAAGAACGGCAAGAATTAGCCATCTGGCATACTGCGGAACTACGGGCGGCACGGAATACTCAGGGCGATCCGGGGACAGAATTAACTCATCCTCAAGAGGAACAACGCACTAGTATTAAAGCGTTGTTACAAGCTAACTTCTGTCGCGTACAAGAAGCCATGCGAGTATTGGAAGAATACAGCAAGCTTTACAACCCAAATATGGGGAAAGCCTTCAAGCAGATGCGATATCGAGTTTATAACCTAGAAAGTCAATTATTGGGTTATCAACGTCAGCAACTTCTGTTGCGATCGCATTTGTATCTTGTTACCTCCCCTGACGAAAAGTTGTTAGAAATTGTTGAATCCGCTTTAAAAGGTGGGTTAACACTCCTCCAGTACCGCGAGAAAACTGCCGATGATGTTTTTCGTTTAGAACAAGCGAAAAAACTACGGCAACTCTGCCACACCTACGGCGCTATTTTCATCATTAATGACCGAGTCGATTTGGCTTTAGCGGTAGATGCTGATGGAGTGCATCTGGGACAGCAAGATATGCCCATTGCTACTGCCCGACAATTACTCGGTTCTCATCGCTTGATAGGACGTTCTACCACAAATTCCCAAGAAATGCAACAGGCAATTGCTGAAGGTGCAGATTACATTGGTGTGGGGCCAGTTTATGAAACTCCTACAAAAGTAGGTAAAGCAGCAACTGGGTTAGAATACGTTCGCTATGCAGCTAAAAATTGTCCGCTCCCTTGGTTTGCCATCGGGGGAATCGATCCCCAAAATATTAATGATGTCATTGATGCTGGAGCAAATCGTGTGGCAGTAGTCAGAAGCATCGTACAAGCCGATCAGCCGACTCTAGTGACACAATATTTTCTCTCGCAACTCAACCGAATCAAATTAGAACCAAGCAAGTCTTATGTCTGATCGGATTACACTTGTTGTGAATGGGGAAACACAAAGCTGTTCATCCCAAACTCCTTTACCTGACTTGCTGCAACAACTGGGTTTCCATCCGCGCTTAGTAGCAGTGGAGTATAACGGTGAAATTTTACACCGCCAGTTTTGGAATGACACAAAAGTGCAGCAAGGCGATCGCTTAGAAGTGGTGACAATTGTCGGCGGAGGATGAATAAAAGGTAAGCATTCAGCCGTCAACCCTTCGGTGCTTTGAAAACGCCTTGTGCGCGTTCTCCCTCACCATCGACATTTTTCGGAGCGGATGATATTCTGTTCGGTCAATAAGTTATAAACAAAAGATAGGTTTGTAGTTGAGGACAGTACGTCCGAGGGTTTCCCTCCGAAAGAATCTGTCCGTGCGCTTTAGCGCTCTCAGACTGTTGTAGCGCTAAAGGGCAACTACAAACATTATTATAAGTGTTCAACCGAACATGATATGACTTGTCACAAACCTATTTATGTTACCTTTGTTTACAAAATTCCTGAATGATAGCTGAATTGCTTGCAATCGGTGTGAGTACTTCACCTACTTAAGCCCCCATCTCTTGTCTCCTGTCTCCTGTCTCCTGACTCCTCATGCGAAGCCATTGGTTTTGAATTCTGCGATTGGCTAATGCTTTGCCTTTACAACCGAGTTGTTCGCGCAGCTTTCGATCTTGACACAACCACCGAAAAGCTTGCATCATCTCCAAGCCGGAATTGGGATTCACAAGTATACCATTCTCAAGATGCCGAACTGCATCCATCACACCACCTAAGCAAGACGCAATCACAGGCTTACCGAAAAAACCTGCCTCTAAGTAGACAATGTCAAAACCTTCAATTCTCCTCTCGCTATAGCTTGCCAATATTGCAAACATATCACATGCTGCATAGTAGCTTGCTAATTCCCGATCAGGCACATATCCGGCAAAATGTACCCGCTTTCCTACTCGCAAGCGCTCAGCCAAAGATTTCAGTTCTGACTCATAAGGACCTTGTCCGCAAAGTATATAATGAACATCTATTCCTAAGGTCAGTAGTGGTGTTAAATTTTCAATAACCAAGTCAAATCCTTTACACTTTAACAGCCGTCCGACAGAGAGAATAACGACTGCTGTTTCTGGAATATGGTAGCCACTGCGCACGCGATCGCGTAAATCTTCAATACAAGCAGAACTCAATCTACCTCCAAATTTTTCCCTTCTCACCACAGGGTAAATGATGTGAGTCGGGGTATGAAATCGGAAATTTGCGGTTAGGTAATCTCCGGTAAAAGAACTATTACAAACAATTCCTTCAGAGCGTTGAAGCGTCAGTTCAAAAAGCGAACGCAATATCAGATTACGTAAAACAATATCCCGACCGTGTAAGTAGATAAAAAAGCGAATAGGTAGGATATAACTTAATACCAATAATGCTAAAAAATCATAACCATGACCCCATTCAATATATCGATAATGATAGCGACAGTAGAGTTTTATAGCTAAGAAAAATGGCAATATTATATTGAGTAAAGAACACAGTATATTGCCTATAAAACTATCATAGCAGTATTTGGGAATTTGCCAGCGATATACTGGAAACTGTTGAATTTTATCAAATGTTTTATCTCCCGAGCAACTTGCTACTAAAACAATGACTCGCCCAGGCTCTTGCTGGCAGCGATTATAAATATATTCTCCAATTTGATCAGCTTTTGGGAGGAAGGTACGAGATATAATTAGGATATCGGGTGATGCAGTTTTCTCCCTGACATTTGTCTCAATTCGTGAAATATTTTCCATACAAAATATAAATTAGCCATTAGCAAAAAAAAATGATAACTTATTTAGGAACACAACAGTAATGCTATAAGACTCCAATTTTTTTTTTGAAAAACAGAGAAACCTGAAAAAAGTTGGCTCAAGGGTTTGTTCAAAATCTTTTAAAGAAATTTAACAT
>JAQYWN010000564.1 GCA_029379265.1 Rhizonema sp. NSF051 | reverse complement strand
CATAAATATATTGCGTTAGACATAAGCGAAGAATTACTCAATTTATCTCAAACTAATTTTCAAAGGTGGTTTCCGCAGATCGAGTTTGTCAGTTCCACAATTGACATAGAAAATAGTTCTATTCCCGAAGTTTTGTTAAAAAATCCTGAGGATACGGTAAACATAATTTTACACTTAGGGGTGACAATTGGCAATCATCAAAATGGAACTGAAGTCCTGAAAAACTTTAGAGACAGCATGGGGAAGAACGATATTCTCGTGTTCACTATCGAAACTGGTTCTAACTCTGATTGGGATGGAAAAGTGAGAGGTGGCTGCAAGTATCATGCGGAACAAGTATACGGATGGATTAAAAACAATATAGGGATTAAATCTGAAGATTGTGAACTTGTGAGAAAGTACGATCTAGAAACAGATAGTATAGTTGCCAATTTAAAACTCCGACAAAGTTATACTATAAATTTCAGTCGTATGGGAATAGATAAGAATATTCATATCTCAAAAGGTGAAGAGATTACTGTTTGGAGACATCATAAGTACGAAATACCCGAACTGATGCAAGAAATAGAACGATTTGGATTACAACTCGTTCACTCTAGTACTGACAAATACTTATCACATGTTATGGTCTTTTGTCAGCTCGTACCCGCGCTTTGAAGAGGCAAGAGATCTCTGTCATAGCTGCTGTTACAAAATAAAACAACACCAAACTGCTGAGTTAGCTGGATTTTACAAAAAATTAGGGTGTCGGGGGTAGGGTGTCGGGTTTGAAAAAGATCATATGCGGGGTAGGTTTAAAGCCTACCTTTGAAAAAAGATGTATTTCTCGACACGCAGTGCGATGAAATGAGGGCGCACTCGCTCGCACTCCTTGAGTACTCAAGGAGTGCAGACTTTGCGTCCAAGTTTCATTCAATCCCACGTTCTAAGTGATCGCCCTACACCCCACACCCCGCACCCTACACCCTTTTGAACGCCACTTCCTCTTAGTCATGCATGAAGCGCAAAGGATGCTCTGGCTGAGTGGCTAATGCCCAGTGGATTTATGGATGTACCTTGAGGACAGTAGTTTATCGTTTTCATCCAGACGATATGTAGTTTTCTGATGCACTGGTGTCGTCAGTAGTAATCGCTCTTTACAAAAATATATGTTTATTAAGAACGCAAAATTTCAGTATTAACGCCAAAGCTAACAAGTGGGTCACAATTCCTAATTTAAATGGACAATAAAGATATTTCGATTCCTAGTTCCAACACGTTCATAGAGAAACTCATCGACACTGCCCAGAGCAAGATACACCCCTAGCCCCCCGATGTGTCGCTTATCTAGTGGCGATCGCAACTCTTTATCCTTTGGGGTTGGAGTCTGGCGGGGATCGTAGGTTACACCTGTATCCTCAATATAGATTTTCAGAACTTTTTGGTCGATATCGGCCCACAAGTCTAATACTCCTTCACGACCAGCAGCTTCATAGCCGTGACAAATAATATTAGTAGCGATTTCATCTACCGCTTGGCGGAGGCGATAGGAAGCTTTTTTATCTAAACCAGCCTTAGCTGTAGCTGCCTTCACGTATTGCGCGATCGCTTCCAAAGAGTCTAGTTTTCCATCTACAGTTAAACGTTCCATTTCTGCTCTCTGAAACTTACTTAAACCGAAGCGCGAATTTAATGTTCAGTTCCTGCTTCAACTTGGGGAGTCGGCTCCTTCCAATCCACAGGCGTTTTCCCATCTTCATGGGCTTCAACCGCAAGCCACAGTCACTAGGATATAGTTATCTTTTTTACCGACCCACTAAGATGGTAACAGAACGGCTTCCCAAGAGGAATTGGCGTTGCTCGACCAGTACTGGTTCTGTTCCCGGTTCCCAAACGTCTTCAGGCGGGATCATACTTGTGTTAGCAAAAACATGCCACTGCATTTCTTCTTCTGGCAAACCGGGGATTTCAAACCAGTGTCCCTGCAAATCCATGTTCATAGCCACGTAAATGTAATTGTCCGTCACTGTCCCCTCTTTAGCATGTTTCCCACAAAGCATAAACGCGAGGATACGACTGTGACCAGACCAATCAGGATTCCACGCTTGAGTACCATGCCAAGTGATATCAGTGTAACCGCTACCTACATAGTCTACATTGCGGAAATGGTATCGGTTTCTCAGCACAGGATGAGCTTTACGGAAAGCAATGCAATGTTTGAAAAACCGAAATAGCTCTCCGTTGGATGTTAAAAGTGACCAATCCAGCCAGTTGAGTTCATTATCGTGGCAGTAAGTATTGTTGTTACCGTCCTGAGTTCGCCCTACCTCATCCCCCATTAGAATCATTGGGATGCCCTGGCTCACCATTAACATAGCCACAGCATTCTTCATCTGCTGCTGTCGCAAAGACTTGATTTTTGGATCGTCACACTGTCCTTCCCAGCCGCAGTTCCAGCTGTAATTATCATTCGTGCCATCTTGGTTGTTTTCACCATTAGCTTTATTGTGCTTCCTGTTATAAGACACCAAGTCAGCCAAGGTAAAACCGTCATGGCAGGTGATAAAGTTGATCGAAGTCGTTGGTCCCCGATCCGCCCAGGCATAGAGGTCTGGCGAACCCTGTAGTCGCTGTGCCATTTCCCCCACTAAGCCAAGATTCCCCTTTAGGAAATTACGAATAGCGTCACGGTATTTACCATTCCACTCCATCCAACGCCCAAAGGCTGGAAAGGAACCCACTTGGTAAAGACCCCCAGCATCCCAGGCTTCAGCAATCAGTTTGCACTTGGCCAGAATCGGATCAAAGGCAAGGCTTTCCAACAACGGTGGGTTTGCTAATGGTACTCCCGAAGGATCGCGCCCCAAAATGGAGGCCAGATCAAAGCGGAAGCCATCAATGTGATATTCTGCTACCCAATAACGTAGACAGTCCAACACCATGTTGCGTACAATTGGGTTGTTACAGTTCAAGGTATTGCCGCAGCCACTGAAGTTAAAGTAGTACCCTTCCGGTGTCAGCATATAGTAGGTTTTGTTGTCAATCCCACGGAAGGAGATTGTAGGACCGTACTCGTTGCCTTCAGCTGTGTGGTTGAAGACAACATCCAAAATCACTTCAATGCCATTTTTGTGTAGCAGTTTGACCAGTGCTTTGAACTCATCCACTTGCATCCCCAGCTTGCCAGTGGCTGCGTAGCCAGCTTTGGGTGCAAAGAAGCCAACTGTGCTGTAGCCCCAGTAATTCAACAACATTTTTCCCGTTACCGGGTTGAGACGACTGTGTTCAAATTCATCGAATTCAAAGATCGGCATCAGTTCGACACAGTTAATTCCTAACTCTTTGAGATAGGGAATTTTTTCACGGATGCCAGCGAATGTTCCTGGATGCTTCACAAGAGAGGAGGGATGGCGGGTAAAGCTGAGCACATGCATTTCGTAGATAATCAGATCCTCGGGTGAGATTTCCAGAGCCCGATCATCTTCCCAGTCAAAGTCATCAAAAGCGAGGCGTGCGCGATGCTGGTAGGTGTTACTATAGTCTGGTGTCTCTCCCCAGATGTCCCTACCACCGATAATTCTGGCATATGGGTCGAGGAGAATTTTAGTAGCATCAAACCAATGACCTTGCTTCGGGTTATAAGGTCCATTCATCCGGTAACCATATTCGATGTTTTCGTAATCCAAATTGAATACGACCATGCTAAAAACATTCCCGATCCGGAACTCTTCTGGAAATGGAATTTCTGCCATCGGTTCCGGTTCGTGCTTTTTGAACAGCACTAAAGTACAGGATTTGGCATGGCTTGAAAATATCGAGAAGTTGACTCCCCCTGGCACAAGGGTGGTGCCGAAAGGAAATGGCCGACCTCGACGCAGCTTGAAAGTACCGTAAGTATGGGTCGGATGAATATCGATTCGCTGTATCAGCAGCTGTTGGTGGTTAGTTTGCACAGAGAGTTTTTAATCCTGAATCTAAAGTTTTGCAAGTCGTAAAAAAGTCGAGGAAACCAGTAATGGACATGGTGTCCTGTATCTCTTCAGAAAGCCCCACCAGCACCAAATGCCCATTCTGACTGGATGCCTGTCGATACAGTAATAACATCATTCGTAAGCCGGCACTAGACATATAGAGTACTTTAGTCATATCTAAGAGCAGTCGGCACTGTGGTAGAACCAGGGGTAGCACTTGATCTGTGACTATCGGCGTCGTCTTGGCATCAACGTCACCAGCCATCTCAATCACCGTTACTTGTTTAAGTACCTTAATGTTGATGTTCATTTTCTTAATTAGCTACTTTGGGATGATTTGAACCTTGAGTTTCAGTTCTTCCTACGTAATTGGCAGTTTCACCGTCAAGGCATAGGGGTTGAAATCGCGCAGAAGCTTCCCCGTTGAGCCAACAAGCACCAATATACAAGGGATCTGCTGGAAGAATATCCGGTTGCACCAGCAGAATATTGTCCTTAAATCCGCATGACATTGGCTTAAAGTAAAAATCCATAGGCTGCTTAGTAATCAGCTTTCTTTGTATAAACAGCAGATAAATGGGCTAGTTCAAAGGAGTGATAACCGCTCAGTTTCCATTATGTAGGAAAGACCATTTGCTATAGAGTTGAAATAGACGCCATCCTCATCATGGTCTAAAAATCAGCAATTATAAAATGCTGCTGATTCGCGTACCGACCGCCGATATGCTAAGTTGCCAAGAAAGGCAGGTTTGATTTAAATTGAGATATTCTTATTGACAATATACTTTTGCTCTACATAACGAGGGGTTCATTTAGTCTAGTGATCCCACCCTTTTTAGTTCTCAAATATACATTTTTTCCTTACTAGCTGAACAAATTAGCAATTTGGTTTCAACTTGTACTTGTCTGATTGAATATAGAGAATACAGTCAAAAAAATTTATTAGGCAGATACTTGTATATACTTAAGTTTAACCATTCTATCAAAAGAATGCTCCTATAATTTGCACAAGATCTAGTATACCCTTAAAAGGTCGTTGTACTTAAAACCTTGCAAATATCTATCAGTAGACAAAATTATGCGTTAATAAGCTCGTGTTTGGTTTTAAGATTCAGCATAACATTGACTCTTGTAAAAATCTAGTAGAACCTGAAATGCGAGTAACCACTGAACAGAAAGTTGGAAAAATGCTATCATGCTTTGTCTGAAATAAGTTTTAGTTATCCTGACTTAACCAAATGCATTATAGCTTGAGTATAATTTTATAAAAAAAATCTATGGTGACTTGTTATATCTCCAATAATTGCTTATATGTTTGATTGACGTTTCTACCCACTTACTTTTATCGCTCGCTTTCTTGTATTAGTCACTGAATGATATGGCACTTATGTATTGACAAATTAGACAAACAATGCCATACATTAAGCTAGTAATATTGAGATGCGTTTGCCCAGACAATAGGGAGGAGTGAAAAATTACTTTATAATGAGTTTCTAAACTCAGTATAAGTATGCTTAGGATACTGAGATAGAAAATAAGAACTTAATATTTATGGAAGCTTTTCAAGCCAAATCAACGTCGCAATGATTTTTTGAATTGGTATTAGTTATCGATTTTTAGAAGATTAACAGCTATTTACTGCTTTTTAAAAATTCGTGTTGTGT
>JAQYWN010000563.1 GCA_029379265.1 Rhizonema sp. NSF051 | reverse complement strand
TGGTGGCCAGAAACAAGCAACAATTTAACTGTGTGCATTTAACCGGATTTGATATTATGTGTCACTGCATCCGATGTTTGGCGTACTGTAGCCATCACAATTGTAGTCTTAGTATTGGTTAAATTTTTTTTACAAAGAGTTGCTATTTTACACCTTTGACCCACTACGCGCTCAAGCAAGTGGATTACCGATTAATTTGATTCATTTTGGTTTAACACCGGCAATCACCCTGACGATTATTGCCAGTGTGCAAGCTGTGGGAGTGGTGTTAGTTGTCCCTTTACTCATTGGTCCTGGGATTACGGCTTATTTAGTCGTCAAAGAGGTACACCAAATGATGGAGGTAGGTGCAATTATTGGGATGATGAGTAGCATTAGTGGGATGTATATTAGCTACTACCAAAATGTGCCATCAGGTGCAGCAATTGTGTTAGTGGTTTCGGGATTGTTTTTGTTGGCGCTATTGCTTAGCCCATCTCAAGGTATCCTTACTCGTCCAGGAACCGCAAATCGTTAAGCAAAAATTTTGCAGCAGGTCAAACGGCGGCGTTAAGGGGGAGTATGTAATTGGAAATGGACTAAATCATTGATTAAAAATGCAGATCCTGTTACCAAGATTCTACTCAGCACTCAGCACTCAGCACTACTTAATGAGGAAGACTACCTTGCAACAGCATCTGCCGTGCTGTTGCTTGACAGTTGGCGCAGGTACAGCCAAACTGCTGTAGGGCAAGCTGTTTGACTTTTTCATTAAATGTCGTTGGTGAAGACAGGGAATCTTCTTGTGAAATTGCTGTGTTGACTGTTTGAGTGCCAGTTGGCTGCGAGGTGGGGTTAGCTAGATCCTGGGGGGAAAATTTCTTAGCATAAGCCGGATGGACATTGAGCAGCGTTAAAGCAAACACGCTGGAACCGCAAAGTAAAACCAGTGCAATTTTATTCATTACTTCCACCTACTTAATAGAGCTTTCAGTTGAAGCGATCTTAAGCGAAAAAGCGATAATTTGCCATTAGTCTAAAAGTTACACCTGAGATCAGTATGTCTTACCTCCACACCATTTTTACTAAATGGTAAAGTAATATTCACTGATGTAGACTCACTTCTTCGTTTTGGACCTAGTGTGTCCTAGTCTACTGTCAGCCAAAACATTGGAGGCGTTTTTGGTGTCAAAAGGGAAAATGGGGTTTTGGTCCGTGTTGGCAGTGGGTATAGGAGGTATGGTCGGTGGTATTTTTCCCACAATCGGGCTTGCAGTCCAGCTCACCTCTAAAGGCGCACCAATAGCCTTTGCAATTGCAGGTGTAATAGTTATATTGACTACGTATGCCTACGCCAAACTTTCAGTAGCTTACAAGAGCCGGGGCGGCACAGTGACCTTCTTAAACCAGGCATTTGGTACAGGCCTGGTAAGTGGTAGCTTCAATATAATGCTGTGGCTGAGCTATGTGGTCATGCTTTCTCTTTACCTTTCAGCTTTTGGCAGCTACGGAGCCAGTTTTTTTGCCGAATCAGATCAGTTGTTTTGGAAGCATTTACTGATTAATGTGGTGATAGTTGTGCTTACTGGATTGAATCTACTCAGTGCGGATCATATTGGTAAAGCCCAAAGCTGGATCGTCGGCTTCAAACTTGGGATACTGCTGTTATTCATTGCTATGGGGATCTGGAGCATTGACTTTGAGCAACTAGAACTGACTGAATTGCCCGATATAGGAGCGCTCTTTTCCGGAGCGATGATGATCTTTCTATCTTATGAGGGCTTTGAACTGATCGCCAATGCAGCCGAGGATGTTGTCAATCCTATACGTACTTTACCACGCGCGTACTATTCAGCTGTAGTCTTCGTCATCCTTCTTTATGTGCTGATTGCAGTGGTTACGGTGGGAACTTTGCCAGTGGAACAGATTGTGGCAGCACGGGACTACGCTTTGACCAAAGTAGCTAGACCATTTATGGGGCAGTTTGGGGTCGTTTTGCTCACTATCGCCGCACTTTTGTCAACTACCTCAGCAATTAATGCTTCGTTTTACGGCTCAGCCCGTCTTAGCTACGTCATCGCCGAATCTAAAAATCAAGCGAACGCGTTGGAGAAAAAGGTAAAAAACTTGCAATATGTGGGCTTATTTTTGACTAGTGGGCTGACTCTTTTCTTTGCCAACCTTTTTGACCTATCCCGTATATCTACAATGGGTAGCGCGGGATTCCTCTTGATTTTTGCGGCAGTGAACCTAGCCAACGCTAAGCTTTACCAGCAAACCCAAAGCTATCGATGGATCTCTCTAGTTGGCGCTTTTTCCTGTGTCGCTGCGATCATCGTGTTGTGGGAGCGGACTGCACAAACGGATCCACAAACTCTATGGGTTATGGTCGTGATGCTAGGACTGGCTTTTGTACTTGATTTTGTCTATTGTTTGTTCACTAATAATAAGTTCCGCCTTTGAATTTGATAGGGGCGAACGGCAGGAGCGCCCCTACGTCATTTCTGGAGATGTCTATTGTATTTGTACTGACTTATTTAGCACAGTGATGGCAATAAAAATCACTTTAGAACTCGTTGCTAATAAAATAGAGATGAAATATCTAAAGGGTATTCTCATGCAACAAGTAACCCTAGCAGAAGCCTCTGAAAATCAGGCTCAATTCATTGATGCAGCTATCAAAGGCGAAGAAATTATCATTCTTAAAGACAAGCAACCTGTTGTTAAACTCATTGCAGTCTCATCAATAAAACACTATCCTGCTAAGGGGTTGATATGGATGTCTGATGATTTTGATGAACCCTTGGAAGATTTTAAAGAGTACATGGAATGAGATTATTGTTAGACACCCATACTTTTATCTGGTTTGTCATGCACAGTCCTCGATTAAGTCCTTCAGCAAAAGCACGAGATTGAAGATGAGTTGAACGAGAAGTTGCTCAGCACTGCCAGTATTTGGGAGATGACAATTAAACATAGTCTTGGTAAGTGAAGATTTGATTTGAGCAAAAGGTGCAGAACAGCAGGGATTTACTAAGTATCGAAATAGACCATGTTGCGATTGAGGCCACCACGCCATTGCATCATCGAGATCCGTTTAACAGATTGTTGATTGCTCAAGCAATAGTGCAACAAGCACCTATTTTGGGTATGGATTCAGCCTTTAATGCATACTCGATTTAACCGCTTTGGTAGATTTTAGCGATCGCTATCCACTCAGTAATATTACAGCGATTTTCAGATGAATAGACCACAGTTTTGGAGTGGGTAAGGGTTTTATCTAGATATCTGGGTACATCCAATATTATCTAAAACCTGCCCTTACACGAGTGCTGTAGTCTATCAATGTGAAAACTGCTATAAGACCGAATAATCACTTATAATTCTCACAATCTCTGCATCCCACCCCCTAATCCCCTCCTCGCTTGCGGGGAGGGGAGGTGAAGCGTAGCTTTACCGGGGTGGGGTTCTTCCAGCAGGTCTGGAAAATGGAGTTTTCCCCAGTGAGAGAATATCTAGTAACCATTTGCAAGAGCTTCTCAATTAACGGTTTGTTGTCATTCGGTGCAGTTCTTGAGAAAGAGACTGCAACAGGAGTGATTGCTCTGAGTGCAAGAAGAAATGATCTCCAGGGAACATCTGCTGAGAGACAGCCGCATTTGTTTGGTTCCGCCAGGCTTGGAGTTCATCGCAATTAACCTCCTCATCTTGTAAGCCACCAAAAACAGTAATGGGGCACTCGAAGATGGGTTTGGGAGCATAAACATAAGTTTCAAGGACGGCAAAATCTGCCCGCAGGATGGGGATAAGAAGCTGCATGAGTTCGGTATTTTCTAGTACTGCTTTGGGCGTACCATTGAGGCGACGCAGTTCTTCTATGAACTCAGGCTCTGGTAGAGCGTGGATGGGTGGCTTTGGCTGAGGGATTTGAGGAGCTCGGCGACCAGATACAAATAGATGAATAGGACTAATATTATATTCTCTACGCAGTAGATGGGCAAGCTCAAAGCTGACAAGACCACCCATGCTGTGACCGAAGAAGGCAAATGGTTTGTCTAAATGTGGTTGGAGGGCGATCGCTAGAGCCTCAACTAAGGGTTCTATCCGCGAGACAGGAGCCAACTTCATCTGGGTTCCTCGTCCTGGCAATTCGATGGGACATACTTCTACAGTTTTGGGTAGGCTGTTAGACCATGTACGAAAAATCAAAGAACTACCCCCTGCGTAGGGAAAACAAAATAAACGCACCGAAGCCTGAGGATTAGGGTAGGGACAGGTAACGCAGGATTTATGTATTTGTGTGGTGTTCATCATCTAACGATAGCGCATTGCACTTTTTGATGTTCTGGTCGTCATTTGCCATTAATCATTTGTCCTTTGTCCAGTATAAATACAAATGACTAATAACAAAGGACGACCACTACGAATAAACGTGCAACTTCAATGTGTTTCTACTGACTGCGAGCAGCTTCCTCCATTTTTTTCCGGAGACTCAGCGGTCTCATGTCAGTCCAAACTTCTTTAATATAATCCAGACATTCTTGTTTGGGACCACTTTTGCCAGCATCCTTCCAACCTAGTGCGTTCTCCCTCTCAGCCGGCCAAATGGAATACTGTTCTTCGTGGTTGACTACTACTTTGTAAATCGTCGTGTCTTCTTTGTCGTCTTGATACATAATTTATCTCGAATTAGTTAATAGGTTATGCATTGTACACTATGCATTTTCATCCAAAATTCTATCACCCTTCTATTGGTTCAAGGTGTCCCTTTCCTTCCAAGGTTGCGAGGTCAATATCTGCGATGCATCGAACTTTTTCGTAGTTCAGAGTTAGGTTTCCAACTATGTGAACCTGACCTTTTTGGTTCAAGAAATCAGCCTCATTGAAATTAGATGCTTCTGTGTCGAGTTGGACTCCTAAATCAGTCCCTCCCTTAGTACTCGTGAATTTGATATGTACATACCCTCGGTCGATACTTTCTTTGAATGCCGTAGCTGTTTTTTCTGGTCTTAAGCTTGCTTCGACAGGATGTTCTCCTTGGGACAATCTTTGTACTAACTCGTTCATGAAAATACCTCCTTGTTAAGAATCGCTTTTGTCTTGATTTGCTGATGCTTGTACTTTAACAGGTTCGTAAACTGGAATCTCAAACGCGAGGGTCTTGTGGCAAAACTCTTTCCATTCAGGAGTTACATTCTCGAAAATGATGTTCTCGTCCTTGAAAATGCCATCTGTGACTACGTAGTTTTCTTGCAGATATAGAAAGTCATCTTCAGTGAGTGTTCGATTCACTTCGACTTCCTTACCATCCTTTTGTTCTTTTTCCTTCCTCGTATTTTCAGCATTCTCAGTCCACTGACTGAACTGTCTCAATTTCTGAATTGGGTAGGCTTTGCAATATTTTCCCATCGTTGCCATAATACCTCCTCTTTTAAGAGTTTTTCGTGACCTGTTATCAGTCATTCGTGAATTTGTTAACAGTAGACAGTTAACTGATAACTATTTTAACTCACTCAATGTTGCTCATTTACAATTTTGTTGGATAATTTTGGTGAGTTTAAATCCACCATATGTAAATAAAGCTCGGAACTCAACATAGTCCGTGTGAGTTCATAAATCAAATTGAGATCAATTTAATTTATTGC
>JAQYWN010000562.1 GCA_029379265.1 Rhizonema sp. NSF051 | reverse complement strand
TTTTAATAAATTACTACAACAGCGAGTCCATAATCTTTTTTACGAAAGTATTGTCCGCTTAGGAATTTTGGGTGTTGGACGTCAAGAAACAATAAAATTTACGCCTCACGAAAAAAACTATGAAGACTTAGAAAGCAGTGTAAAGCTTTATCGAAGAATTAGATAATAGCAATTCAATGTTAGCCAATTCATAATCAAAGTTATAGCGACTGAATGCAATACAGTTATGGCATTTCAACTCATTGTTATCGGGACATCTTTTGGTGGATTACACGCTCTCCAAATTTTATTACCGGGTTTACCAAAAACCTTTCCAGTACCTGTAGCAATAGTCCAACACCGCCACAAAACTTCTGATAACAGTTTAAGTTTATTATTGCAGCATTACAGTAATTTGATAGTAAAAGAAGTGCAAGACAAAGAAGAAATTTTACCAGGTTGTGTATATTTAGCTCCAGCAGATTATCACTTACTGGTAGAAACTAAAGATGAAACAGCCTCCTACTCTTACTTTGCTTTGTCTACCGATGCTCCTGTCACTTATGCACGGCCATCGATTGATGTACTATTTGAAACGACAGCCGATGGTTATGCTGACAAAGCGATCGCCGTCATTTTGACGGGAGCTAATCATGATGGCGCTCAAGGTTTAGCGAGAATCAAAGCACGCGGTGGCAAAACAGTGGTAGAAGAACCTTCAACAGCCGCTTGTGCAACAATGCCCAAAGCCGCTATAGCGACTGGAGCCGTAGACAAGATTCTGCATCTACAGGATATTGCCCCTTTTTTAGTGAAAATTTGCTCATAACCGAATGATGAAAGGAAGGGCAGTAGAGGAGTAGGTATAAATAATTATATAGTCGAAAGAGGTAGGAAATAGACCATTCGCCTCTTTCTTTAGATAGAAAATGAATAGTTAGCATCCAGCTATTCCATTAGCTATCACCATGTATAACATGCAAGGTTTACACTGGGGCGTGGCAGAGGCTGACGCTCTTAATGCTGATAGGTGAATGCTGGCAACTAAGAAGTTACGAATCACTTACAATAGCTAAATCTATAACTTAAGATAGTGGGAGAAAATCAACCCTAAACGTCACAGTCAAAAGGAAGACGTTAAAACGCCTTCGTCTCTTCCTCAAAGCATATAAATAAAATGTCATTTGAATCGAAAGTTAACATCCTACTGGTTGATGATTATCCAGAAAATTTACTCGCACTCGAGGCAATTTTAGATAGCCTTGAGCAAAATTTAGTGAGGGCTACATCAGGTGCGGAAGCGTTGCGCTGTTTGCTTAATCAAGATTTTGCAGTAATTCTGCTGGATGTGCAAATGCCAGACATGGATGGCTTTGAGACAGCAACACTTATTCGACAAAGAGAGCAATCACGTCATACACCAATTATTTTCCTGACAGCTTTTAGTAGTAGCGACAACATGGTGTTTAAAGGGTATTCCCTTGGCGCAGTGGACTATCTATTCAAGCCAATTGAGCCGGAAATATTAAAATATAAAGTAGCCGCGTTTGTTGATTTGTTTCAGAAAACTGCTGAGGTGAAGCGACAAGCAGTACAGCTGGCAGCGATGAATGCTGAACTTAAAAAACGCGAAGAGATGTTTCGCTCTTTAAGTGCTTGCTCACCTGTGGGAATTTTTTTAACAGATACAGAAGGTAAATGTACTTATACAAATCCCCGTTACCAGGCTATTTGTGGCGTGACACTAAAGGAAAGTTTAGGCAACAACTGGACGCAAAAAATTAATTCCGAAGACCAAGAACAGATAAGTCGCGAGTGGTATAGTGCATTTAGAGAAGGTCAGGAATACAAAGGTGAATTTCGGTTCGTCTCTCAAGAAGGACTTGAGCGTTGGGTTTCCGTGTCATGTTCACCAATGTTGGAGCAACATCAAGTGACTGGTTATGTCGGCACATTGGAAGATATTACAAAGCGCAAACAAGCAGAAGAAGAACACATTAAGTTGATTTGCGAGCAAACAGCAAGACAAGAAGCGGAAACAGCAAATCGCCTGAAAGATGAGTTTTTAGCAACCCTTTCCCATGAACTTCGCACACCCTTAACTTCTATACTTGGCTGGGCTAAACTACTGCGTCAGCGAAGATTTGATGAAAAAGCAACAAGCAATGCTTTGGAAACAATTGAACGCAATGCGACTTTGCAGGCTAAATTAATTGAGGATATCTTAGATGTCTCACGTATTATGCGTGGGAAACTCCATTTAAATCTCTGCCCAGTTAACTTAGTGTCTGTCATTTCAACAGTTGTTGATTCTGTGCAGCTGCAAACTGAGACCAAAAATATTCAACTCGAGTATATTATTGAACCAGTAGCAGCAGAGGAGATAGGGAATACCTCGTTCTCTAGTTCCTCTGCTTTCGTTCTCTCTTCCCCTTTTGTTGTCTCAGGAGATCTCAACCGCTTACAGCAAATTGTCTCGAATATAGTCAGTAATGCGATTAAGTTCACATCCAGTGGCGGACGCATTGAAGTACGACTATCAGTATTAGAAGAGAATTTAGAAATACAAGGAACAGGAGACGTAGCGGCTAACTCAAACACAATCTCCATGTCTCCCACAGTCTCTTATGTCCAAATGACTTTCAGTGACACAGGTAGCGGTATCAGCCCAGATTTTCTTCCCTATATTTTTGAGCGCTTTCGTCAAGCTGATAGTAGTATCACCAGAAACCAAGGTGGATTGGGGCTAGGGCTGGCGATCGTTCGTCATTTAGTCGAATTGCATCGCGGCAGTGTTCGGGCAGAAAGTCCTGGATTATCACAAGGAGCAACTTTTACTGTCAAGCTGCCGCTTTTAAAAGCAAGGGTGAGTGGAAATGGTAAAGGGTTATCTCGGAATCAGGCGGAGAGCGCAAGTAGAAGTAAGTCAGGAGTCATGAATGAAGGTAGTTCGTAGTAAAACCCCATGAATAAATTTAGGGGTTGTAACTAACTTCACACTACTAAATCAGGAAAGACTTCTTGCACGGCAGAATGAACCAAGCGATGATTTTGCACATTCAAACCTTTAGCTAATGCAGGATTTATTATCAGTGCTTCCACACCTAAGTTGGCTAACTGTACTATATATGGTAAAGTACTGTTGTTAAGTGCTTGAGTTGAAGTCCAAGGCACTGCCCCTGGCATATTAGGAACTCCATAATGCACCACTCCCTCTTCAACGTACACTGGGTTAGTATGAGATGTAGCATGCAATGTTTCTATACAGCCACCTTGGTCAACCGCAACATCTACTATGACTGAACCAGGGCGCATTTGTTTGACTAAATCGCGTGAAACAAGGATGGGTGCTCTACGCCCAGGAACTAAAACTGCACCAATAAGTAAATCAGCCTCTTTAACAGTGGTTTCAATATGGGTAGAGTTACTGTAGAGTAGTTCCACTCTGGAGCCAAATAAAGTTTCCAGATATGATAAGCGTTCAACATTAACATCTAATATATGTACGGAAGCTCCCATACCTACAGCTATCTTTGCGGCTTCTGTGCCAACAACACCACCGCCTAATATCACGACTTTACCAGGTTTAACTCCTGGGACACCACCTAAAAGAACTCCTCTACCACCAGAAGAACGTTCTAAGAACCTTGCGCCAAATTGTACTGACAAGCGACCGGCAATAATGCTCATGGGTGTGAGCAAGGGTAATTTGTTATTGCCTGATTGTTCCACCGTTTCGTAAGCGATCGCCGTTACGCCACAATCAATTAAATGCTCGGTCAATTTTCGATCCGCTGCCAGATGTAGATAAGTAAACAACATCTGTCCCTTCTGCAAAAATTGATACTCTGTACTCAAAGGCTCTTTAACTTTGACAACTAACTCTTGATTCCAAGCAACTTCTGGAGTGAAGACAATCTCCGCACCAGCACTTTTATAGTCATCATCTGTGAATCCCGCACCATCACCCGCCTGAGTCTCGACAAAGATGGCATGACCGTTTTCTTTAAGTACCCTTACACTAGTTGGACTTAACCCAACTCGAAACTCCCGATCCTTTGTTTCTTTAGGAACGCCAATTTTCATCTAAAAATCTCCGATATGTTTGGAAACCGTGTGGTTTTAACCCACGGAGGAAAAACGAACGCTTGCGAAACTCGCGCCGGGTGTAAGCTTCCCCCGGCAGATTTCGCGTTTTAACAAGCGTATCCATATCCATCTTTGCGATGAATGATTTTACAAAAACGATACGAAATTCCTTGAATTAACCCGGCTTTAGTTGAGATGTTAAAGCTACCAGTTGTGCGTGTTGCAATTCTACCAGTATAAGTTCCGATTTTTTTGCCAGTAGTGACAAGAGCTTTCACGATGTCACCCGTCTGGAAACCGAAGTGAATTTTCTCTCTAGCACAATGACAATTAGCAAAGCCGTATTTATCGGTGCGGCATGATTGACGAGTTCCATGTCCTGTAGCCTTAATTAGTAAGGGTTTGACATTCTTAATATTGCGGTTCCGGCGACTTCTTCGTAATTGACGACGGTAAGTAAGAGATTTTTTGATAGTAAAACCGCGATGCTGCAAAACGGATGCCCACACTACTTCTCCGGTAGTATCATTAACGACGGCAATGCCTGTCGTTTTAGCGCCAGGATCAATCTTGATTCTCAGAGGTTGAACTGTTTGATTTGGCAATGATTCCGTCAAAATGATAGTAAATGGAAAGCGGCGAAAGATAGCGGCTCGTCCATTGTTTAGTAATTGTCTTGCTCTTGCTGGATGTATTGGATATTCATGTCGTTTATCAGTATCAATGACTAGAACTTTGCTCACTCGGGAGCCTCCTTTCAGGTGATGTTTGCCTAGACAAGGTTATTGGGCGGGACATCCAAACAGCACTAGCCTCAAACCCTCTAAGCTTGTTTAACTGTCTGGTTGTAGCGCTACAGACTGGCACGCATCCGTAGGTACGAACTTTACCTCTTTCCAATAACGTAGTACGCGTGGTACTTAGTCGGGTCAACTAGGGCTTCAACTAAAGAAAACTGGTTTCTTCGCCTGAAGCCCCCGAATTAATTCGGGGGTGTTGACTTTGCTTAGCTTTAGTCTGTCAGTATAATCTCTTATATTTTGAATCAAAAACTACGGATTTGCCTGATTTTTCCAGGAAGGGCAATGGGGAGTGGGGTGAACGATCCCAATGTCTCCTCTTCTTTCAAATTTCAGCAGACTTGACGATCACTATATTCTTTCTAAAATAGATGAAGAATCGTAAATTAATGTAAATAGTGGTAATAATACTTAAGCATCTTTAAAGTAAACGTTTATTCGCCAAAAGGTTTTTGCTAATGAAGACACAACCACAGCCAAGTGTTACCCCTAAGCTAGAGGAGCCAAAATTTGGGTTCAATGAATATGCAGAGCGTTTGAATGGTCGAGCTGCTATGATTGGCTTTGCTTTAATGGTGGTGATTGAATACGTCACTGACCAAGGAGTCATATCATGGCTAGGTTTGCAATAGGGTAACAAAAGTGTTGACTGTTAAGTGTTATACTACGATATTGCAGTCAACACTCATAGGCAAAATTACTTGAAAAATAAAGTTTTTGTCACAGTAAGCGTTTACGCACAGTAAAGAAAATTATAATATAATT
>JAQYWN010000561.1 GCA_029379265.1 Rhizonema sp. NSF051 | reverse complement strand
CATTAAATTTCCTATAGTATGCATATTAAAGTTTAAAAGTCAATAGTCTACTAAGCAATACGGTTTTTGCGGATTCGCTTATGCGCTGCCAGATGCGCTGTTTACCTGATTTGTCCCAGCAAATCTGCAATTGCCGCTAATAACTTATCAGGTTCAACTGGCTTGGCGATATGTTGTTGAAAACCTGCTGCAAGTACTCGTCTTCTGTCGATTTCGGTAGCATAAGCTGTAAGTGCGATCGCCGGAATTTCTCCTCCCAGTTCAGGTGGCATTGCTCTAATTTGGTTAATCAAATTGTAGCCATCGACTTCTGGCATTCCTAAATCGCTGATCAGTAAATCAAATTTGGACTGTGCGAGTATAGCATAAGCTTCGTTTGCTGATGTTGCTACAGTCACTGAAGCTTTATGGTCTTCTAAAAGAAATTTGATAAATTCCCGCGTATCAACGTCATCATCGACAATCAATATCCGTAAATCCAGACAAAAAAGGAGGGAGTCAAATCTCCCTACTACCTTCTCCTCCAAAACTGATGCTTTAATCAGAGGCAGTCGCACCGTAAACGTTGCCCCCTGTTGTTCTCCTGGACTTTCTGCTGTGACAGTTCCACCATGCAACTCTACCAAATGGTGAACTATTGCCAACCCCAGTCCCAGTCCGCCAAATCTCCTTGTCGTGCTGCTATCTGCTTGACAAAAATATTCAAATACCTGAGGCAGAAATTCGGCGGAGATCCCAATACCTGTGTCTTGAACTGCGATCGCGGCATAGTTGCGATTTGCTTCTACTGACAGATGCACTTGGACACACCCACCGATTGGTGTAAATTTAATAGCGTTACTCAGTAAATTCCCTATGACTTGTTGCAAGCGATTGGCGTCACCTGTCACTAAAAACTTTGGATGCTCAAGATGCGCGTTGGATTCTCTGTTATCTGGTGGCAAAAATCTTAGCTCAATGGATTTAACTTCTGCCGTTAATCGCACGGTTTCCAATGCGGTCTCGATGACAGATGATAAGTTAACAGCCGCAGCATTCAAGTTCAGCTTACCTCGAAGAATGCGGGAAACATCAAGTAAGTCCTCAATGAGTTGAATTTGTAAATGAGCATTACGTTCTATGGTATCTAAAGCACGAGCTGTCACGACTGCATCAAACTTGCGGCTTTTCAGTAGCTTTGTCCATCCGAGAATTGGATTGAGGGGTGAGCGCAGTTCATGAGAGAGAATGGCAAGAAACTGATCCTTAATCCGATTGGCAGATTCTGCTTCAGATCGAGCTGTTTTTTCCCGCTCTAAGACTTGTTTTCTTTCTTCTTCTAGCTGTTTTTTCTCATGAATGTCTGTACAAGTTCCAAACCATTTAACAACATTTCCTTGATCGTCTTTTAAGGGGTAGCCCCGTACCAAGTGCCAACAGTACATGCCATTAGAAGCTTTGCGGAAACGGTGTTCTTTCTCGTATAGTTTCCCTTCTTCTAAAGCTTCTTGCCAGGGTTGTGTAATAATTGGCACATCATCGGGATGCACCGCTTTTAGCCAACCGTAACCAATAGTTTCCTCCAGAGTGAGTCCACTGTATTCCTGCCATCGCTGATTCACGTAATCTGCCCGCCCTGCTTTATCAGTTGAAAAGACGATGTTGGGAATAGCATCGGCTAGGTAACGGTAATGTTCTTCGCTTTGACGCAGTGCTTCCTCAGTTTGTTTGCGATCGCTAATATCAGTGGTAATCCCCACTATCTTCAAGATCTGATCATCTGCACGTACTGCAAATCCCTGATCTTGTACCCACACATAGTAGTTGTCTTTGTGACGCAGGCGGTACTCCATGCTATAGTGATCGCCTTGTGCCAGACTAGCCTTGAACTGATTGCGTATCCGTTGTCTGTCATCGGGATGAATACGAGAACGCCACCATGCTGCGGTAGGTTCAGCTTCTGCTGATGTATATCCCAAAAGTCGAGTCAAACCTTGAGTTCTTTCCACAAATCGGCGTTGTAGATCCCAATTGTAGATAAAACAATTTACCATACTAGATGCTTGCTCAAACTGCTCGTTAGTGAGCTGTAGCTCAATGAGTGCATCTACCACTGCTGAGTCTTCCTTTTTCGGACGACTACTATGACTCTCACTCTGTGTCGATTTAGATGCTGTGATATCAATAAAATTTGTAACTACTGCGTAGGGTTTACTTCCTTGTTGCTGAAATAATGGTTCTGAAGAAAGCAACAACCAGACTATTTCGCGATTTGGCTTGTATAACCCCATAATTACATTGGAACAAGAGTTGCCTGTTCTCAAAGCAACCAATGCTGGGTGAGTTTCTGCTGGAAAAGCAGAACCGTCTTCACGAATAGCCTCACTTAGATTACAACCCATAAGTTGCTCTTTGATGGGTTCGAGAATGCTCTCTGCTACACGATTGCAAGCTTTAACATTCCCATCAGCGAACTGAAGTATCATTCCCTGTTTGACTATTTGCGTACTTACTTGCTCATACAGCAGTAAATTTTCATTAGCCAGTTGGTTTTTGGAGATTGGATCTGGCATTTTCTGACGGCAAACAAATTTTCGATATCATGTACGATGATATAGGTCTGAGTATTATTTCTTATTCATCCCTAAGAGAGAGAAGAGATATTAAACTGTCAGAGGACTTAAGTCCAAACGAAGCGCCTCCCCGTGCAAAAATCGGTAAAAAACGCATTCAGCCTTATTTAAAATTTATTTTAAATGGTTACGAGGATCGAAACGGAAGCCTTCACCGACGTAACCGTGATAAAAAGGGGTTCCAATTATAACTCCATTTTTTATGGATTCATGCCTCCTTTGTTGTGAGTTCAGAAACCTGAACTATATTAGGTACTCCTGATTTGTGGTCGCTAGTTGGCAATGTATCTTTGATAATTAGATGTTTTTTTGCGTCAAAAGTAATTTTTCCTTGTTTTTGTAGCTTGCCCATTAATCGTGTGACTGTGACTCTAGTCGTGCAACAGGCGCTTGCCAAGTCTTCATGTGTGAGGCGAACGCTAAGGCGCATTCCAGAAGCAACTGGCTCACCAATTTCCTGTTTCAAAAGTTGCAACAAATAGTAGAATCGATCTTGTACTCGCCGCATGCCAGAAATTACTAAAAAAGATTCAGCTTGCCGCAAGCGCTGGTTAATTTTCGGTAATAGGGCAATATTGAGCATTAGTGAAGACTCAAGTTCTGCTTGTCCAATAGAAACCAACTCAACATCTGATAAAGCCGTTGCTTGATAGGTTTGTAGAGAAGTCATGCCAAATCCAAAAATCATTCCCACTCCTGCCATCCCTACCAGTAGTTCTTCTCCGGTTTCACAAAGCGTACTCAGTTTCACTACACCTCGACAAACATACCAAATCGCTTGCCAATTGAGAGAGATAATTTCACCTTTAGAATATTTGTGAATTGAGCGATTTTTACATAAGTCATGCTCGTTGTTTGTGAATGTTTCTATGAATTGAGTGTTTTTTGCTTTACGTATGATCCAGCGTAATGATATTGGCTCATTCACATCATGCCGAACAACTGCAACTGAGATGGATGTATCAAAGTACTTACCTTTACTTTGTTGCAGACGTAATGTTAACTCCTTAACTTGATCGCATTGGGAGAGTGTTGTTAATTCGCAACGAAAATAACGGCGATCCTCAGCAGCAATGAAGTTCACTATCAAGTTGCCAACCAAATACTGCTGTGGTACATTGAATAACTGAGAAGCCCTATGATTTGCTTCTTTAATCACACCTAAAGTATCAGTCACTAAATAGCAATCTGGTGCAAATTCAAATAAATTCGCGTACCGTTGACGTTCCGCGTCTATCAGATTTCTTGTTTGTACAAGTTCCTCGTTTTGCTGGTGCAGTTCTTCGATAGCTAAATGTAATATTTCTGATGCACTGCCAAGTTCCTTATAAGCTTGTGGCAAGATATCTGGCAGTAATTTAACACTAGCACTTTCGTATAAACCTGCTAAACGGTCATACATGGCTTGTGCTTGGATGTTAAATTTTTCTATACTTACGTCGTTTATATTCATACTGTACACCCAGTATTTTATTTAAGAGATCTATTCCCAAAACATGGTTGGTATGGATTGTTTATTCTGAATTTCCTATCAAGCTGCAATTTTGCTTCCTATCTCCTAACTATCAGTGGTCATTTAGGAGAGGAGGGTATGTATTTTTTACAATTATTGTCTATGATATATTCCCCGTGTGATTAAGTTGCTATTTTGTGGAGTAATTCCGAGTCAATTGCCGCCAAATTATACTTATATCCATCAGACTTATGTATAGCTCTGGCATTCTCTGAACTAAAGCTTGCTTCTTTCCCTCCAAATGGAATGTAAACAAGCTTTTTAGCTGCTTTTTTTACCCTTCCCATTAACATGGTTCCATCTTTTTTTGTCACTCTAATAATGTCTCCGGCTTTCCAATCTTTTCTGACTTTCTTTGGTTCATAACTTTTCCTGGGAAATCCATAGGCATCCATCGTTACAAATTGTTTATTTCCATGTCCATTACATTTAACTTGCAATGGTTGAAGTGTTTTCAAAATTACTATTAACTTCGTGTTTACACATCCTGCGTCTATCCAGTGACGCTTAGCTAAACTTGAGGATAATCTTGTCATTTTGGTAGATGCTCCATCGCTTACTAACACACTCAGAAAAGTTTCATCTTTCAAAATCGTGACAAGTTTCTTTCTGGTTGCATTAACAGCCGCCGAACAGGGTTGTAAAGGTTGTTTGTTAGCATCAATAACAAAAACAACATTGCTAGTCATTTGTTGTGACTCTCTCCTTACGGGTAAAGTGTGACTCAACAATGCTTACAGGCTTGTTGATGGTTTACGGTGGGGCTGATGGGAAAACAGCTTGGTTCCTTCACCGACGCTTGAAACTGTCTAATTTCATTAAGTCATGACCTGTAAGCGGACAACGTAGAACAAACAGTTCTACGCTTAGTCTGGGCATAGCTGGAATAATGAGAATTGCTCCTAATTACTCCAATTTCCCGCTACGCCATCTTAACTACAGTACTTACTAAACTTTGGATAATCTAAAGTTCAGTACACGAACCAATTGTGGCCATTTAATTTGAAAAGTCTGGGTTAAGTGCTTGATACCTGCTTAATACTTGCATATAATTAAGAGCCAAAGTTTAGAGAATGCGCTGCACTAATATGATCTGTATTTTCATTCAATACTTTGACTCTTAAAATGATGAGAGCATACAATAATCACAAACTATTATATCTCATTAGGGTTGCGATCAACACGCGATTTAGAGCGATTGTTAATTAAACCAATAAGACCAACCAAACCTAGTGCACCCAGCCAACTCCAATGAGAACCGCGATCGCGCTTTGTCGCACTTACTGCTTGAGAATTTGTGTCATTTGTCGTTGTACCAGTACCTGTTGTAGAGTCGGTACTACCTGTACTGTTGTTTGTACCTGGATTGCTTGAGCCAGTACCGTCAGTAGCTGCACCCGCTCCACCAGCTGCTCCGGCTGCACCCGCTCCACCAGCTGCACCACCCGTGGTTGAGTCTGTTCCAGTGCTTGTACCGCCTGTAGTTGTACCTGAGCCAGTTGTCCCCGTTCCAG
>JAQYWN010000560.1 GCA_029379265.1 Rhizonema sp. NSF051 | reverse complement strand
GCCCGCACCAAACTCAAACGCCTATATCCGGTTATCGACGATTAAGACCTACTAGTAACCTAAAGAAAAACCCGGAATAGCCGGGTTAAAACAAATTCTTTTGTAAGCAGCAAAGCTTCTATATTGCTTACCTGCCTACGCCACTCCAATCAACTGTTACATCCTGAATTAGCAGCGATCTGTTGTAGAGTTGCAGAATAATCAGCAAAAACACGAGAAAGAGTGCCATAAAAACGCCCATGAGAGGAGTCGTACTCCAACCAGGCGCGACTTTACCATACTCTGAGTTTAAGGGTTTGAGAACATCTCCCAACCGAGTCCTTTGTGCCATAATTCACCTAAGATCTAGTTACCAAATGATATTTTAATCTTTTGTCAAATTCTACCAATTTACATTCCACTGTCCAAAGACAAGCGGATTCTGGAGACTTTTCAGTTAGCATATCCCTATTGTAAGGGTTCTCCGATTTAACACGTATGACACAAAAGCGTGTTGATACTCTCTTGTGCTTCAAAAAGGGGAACCCCAACGCCAAACGCCTGCAACGGTAAAACCGTATAGGCAAACTGGCTCTCTCCGGGTTCACCAGTCGCCTACGGCGGGAAACCCGCCTGCAGCGCTGGATTCACCGCAAGGCACTGGCTCGTCTCCTTACAGTATTTTGGGTGTCAACTTTCTTTCAATCCAAGGTTAAGTGTTATGCCTTGTACTGACCTGCCTATTGTACCATCAACAGACTTCTTTTAAATCGGCACGATCTTAGGTAATTAGGTTGTCCCATTACCAATTGAAAAAACACTGCGCCGCGAATTCATGAGAACGTGTTACGATACTCTTTGTGGTAGGCAATAATCAGAACAGATAATCTGGAATCTGAATCTATTTGCAATCCCATACTTAAAATTTAACGAATATAACGTCTCATAATTTCCCAGTTTATTATGGAACCCGCAACAGTTTTCAGCATTTCCGTTGGCGCTATTGTCTTCGCGATCACAGCCGCAGCAATTTACACTTCATTTGGTCCTCCTAGCAAGGAACTAGATGACCCTTACGATGACCATGAAGATTAAGATTTGTTAACAAGCGCGGGGATATTCGCTGCCAACTGACACATCTTGCACTTACGCGTAATAATAAGAACATCCCGAAATCTAGCTGACATTATCCGTCTTTCGGATTAAATAAGTTTTAAAAGGGATGGACGAACTTGCGGTTCGGAGTCTGTCCCTATAAGTCATAAATTTATCTTATAATTCGGCGATTAACGCTAACCTTCACCCACCTTATACATAAGCGGCGATACGCCTTAAGCCGTTGCCAAAGGTATCGCTCTGGTGGAAATGAATTTGGTACTTTACTGATGCTCCAAAGTTTTCATCCTGATCAGTTCTTTAGTGAAGAGCCGCAAAAACGTTTATCTGATCTCATGGATTTGTGGAGAACAGCACGTGATCAGGAACAGTCGCTTTCAAAAGAACTGCAAGCTGAGTTAGATAGTCTCGTCGAGGCTGAACTTAAAGCAGCAACAGCCCGAACAGCGTCTTTACTACAACAGCTAAACCAATGAATCCTAACTATACGTTGGTTGCTGAGCGAGCTAGTCATCAATGTGAATATTGCCACGCGCCCGAACTTGTTTTTAACTTCCCATTTGAAATCGAACATATTACACCACTTAGCAAACAAGGAGCAGACTCTCAAGAAAATTTAGCACTTGCCTGTCGTTCATGTAATCTCCGTAAAGGGAATCGTGTTAGTGGAGTAGATCCTGATTCAAACACTTCAGTTCGTTTCTTTCATCCAAGACAAGATCTGTGGGGCAATCATTTTCAAGTGAATTGATGCATCTGGTGCAATTATGGGCACCACCGCAATTGGAAGAATCACAGTTGATAGTTTACAGATGAATAGTCAGCCACAAATTACAGCACGACAACTATGGATTCGTTTGGGCTTGTTTCCCTAATTTGTCTTGATTTTGGACTTTGGACAAACCGATGGTTGGAAAACGAACGCTTTACGTGAAATTTACGCTCGATGCGAGGCAAGCTCTGTTTTTGATCAGTTTTAAGGAGGCGTGACGATGGGAAAGAATCCAAGAAATTATCCTGATACAATGCTGAGCACGGAATCGGGTCGCCCCATGACGCGCGGTGAAAAAGCCGTGTCGTTTAAGATTGAGGGAAAAACCTATACCTATTTGCAACCAGCCTGGTGGTGTTCGCTTGACGATCCTGATGACCAGGAAGGGCAATTGGTCGATGAAGACAATCAGATCGCGGATATGGCGCGGCGCACGGCAAAGGCTTTAGCCCACTGGGAAAAAGTGTAAAACCTTAAAGCTAGCGATTTTCCATGGTAGGATGGTAAATGATGGTCTAGTTTCAACAGAACGTTCTAGCAAATCTACTGACTCTCCCAAAGTTAATCCCAAATCACTCTGCAAAGATAACTCAGCTATTTCCCCGTGAGATTCATAACATCGGAGAATCCATTGTTCTTTGTCATCTTCCGCTTGCTTGAATGCCATCAAGATTAGATTTTCTGCTGACAAATTCAATAAGCTACTAACAGAAGGTAAAGATTGACTGTTCTCTTCTAGGGAAGTTAGTTGTCTGGGAGCGAAATCCTGATCTACAAGCAGTGGTAAATTTAATTCATAACCACGTCTGACTGTATGGGCTGACTGCCAGCTACCAGCATGAGGATACAAGGCATAAGTAAACTGATGAAACCCTCTGTCAGCTTCAGGATCGGGCCAATTAGGACTACGTAGTAGCGTTAGGCGTAGTTGATTATTCTGGCTATCATAACCATATTTGCAATCATTCAACAAACTGACACCGTAATGATTTTCTGTGATATCTGCCCAACGCAGTGCAGGAACCTCCCATTTTGCTTTTTCGGCTGGAGTTTCGGGTTTGGTGGAACGGCGAATCGTACCACAGGGAATTTCGTAAGTGGCATAGTCAGCCTCTACACTTAGAGGAAAAGCAGCTTTCACTAACACTTGACGTTCTTGCCAGTTCACAGTTGTTGCTATTTTCAGAATAGGCGATCGCATCTGTAAAATGTAGTCCTGGCAAAACTCCGAGTCTCCCAGTTGACGCACAACCCGCAGCCGACTTTGCACTGTTCCTGATTCTAGCCACTCAATGGATTTCAATTGAGGTGATGCTAAGGAGTGCTGGGCATAATTAGGATCGATATTCCAAGCATCCCAATATTGCCCGCTATCTCCAAAAACTTGTAACTTATTACCACCTTCAAGACTGAGAACTTCTTTGTTATTAACCTTGTCAAACACACTAGACAAATCACCAGTTTGCTCATCCACAACAACCTGTAAAAATTCATTTTCTAAGGTAAATTTATTCGGTAATAATTGTTCTTTTTGCTCCTCCAAATTCGGACAAAGCCAAAAGACGCGATAACCGACTGAAGGGATGTCGCTGGCTAAAAATAGTAAAGTTGAAGCTTCACCCAATTGCGACGGCTGTTTTTTTCCAGAAACATCATAAATCTCCCATCGCTGGTAAATTGAGGGCGTTGGTAAAGCAACGGATACAACTTCCGATCGCTGCCAATTGAGAGAATTGAAAACGACAACAGGTAAACTGTCGGGTTGTGGTGGTTCTGGTAAGCTTAGATTGGATGAGATCGCTCTTAAAGACTTCTGTAATATCTCATTACCTACTTTTTCTACCTCCTGCCAAGTGGGAAGCGCATCCACATAAACTTGGTTAATTGAAGTTCCGGGTAGAATATCATGAAACTGATTGAATAAAACTTTTTTCCAAGCCGCTTCTATTTCATTTGTGGGATATGTCACCCCACAACTTATATTTGCCAAAGCAGCAAACAATTCAGCTTGATACAATAATCCTTCGCAACGACGATTCCAGCGTTTTTGGTCACCATGAGTAGTATAACAACCGCGATGAAATTCAAGATAAAGTTCATCTTCCCAAGTCGGGAAGTTAGAAGCGGAAGGGTGAGGGGTAGAAAGTTCTGATTGAATATCCCGTAAATATTTTTCAGCCGTCGTAAATTCCAGGTGAGGGAAGAAAGGTGACTTGTTCCAGCGTTGGGCAATTTCTAGCATATCACGGGTGGGTCCTCCACCGTGGTCGCCGACGCCAGGAAGCCAAAGGGCTGCATCCAAACCAGTTTGGGTTTGCCATTCACACGAGTAATATGCCATGGCGATGGGATCGACGCTTTCACCAATGCGTGCAGACATCAGGCTAAAGACTTCACTACCATCAGGCGATCGCCACCAAAAAACATTATGTTCAAACTTAGTTGTGTCATTCCAAATCAACTTCTGAGTGACAAAATACTCAATACCCGCACTGGCAAAAAACTGCGGTAACGTTGCACAGAATCCAAAACTATCTGGTACCCACACCACAGGAGAAAGCTTACCAAATTTTTGCTGCAAATAGCGCTGACCATACAATAATTGCCGGACAATTGATTCACCAGCAATCAAATTTAACTCTGGTTCAACCCAAAAACCCCCGAGAACCTCCCAACACCCAGCGGCTACCGCCTGTTGAATCGCCGTAAATAAGTCCGGACGATTTTCTTCAATCCAGGCATAAAGCGCTGGAGTAGAATGGCAGAAAATTAATGGAAAGTCTTGCTGAAGCTGAAGAACAGACTCAAAAGTGCTTTGTGCCGCATTCCATGTTTCACTCACAGGCCACAACCATGCTAAATCTAAATGAGCATGACCCAACAGATATATTTTTGATTTCGGAGGTTGGATTTTGGTTTTAAGAAGTTTTTCTCTGACAGTTAAAAACGTTTTCTCTAATTCCTCTGCTTGCTCAGCGCCGATGTTCATTATCTCTTCTGTGGCTTGCAAGAGAACATCTAAATTCTCAGGCTCAAACTCCAGATAACGCTGCATCACAGCTAATTCGTCGGCCACAAAACCCGCATCGGGGCGATCGCCATCAGTCGATTCGTACAAAAGTTGCGATTTTACCAACGCACCATCACAATGGCTCGGACTTACCAAACGCAAAGCCACGAGAAACTCTTCTCCAGGAGTTACCCCACAACTCAAGAGTACTCTGGGTGAACAATCAAACAAATCTCCCTCAACAACCAACTTTCCATTCACATAAATCTGTGCTGAGTCTGCCCACCAGTGTAAAGGCAACCGCAAAGATAAACCTTGTAGTGCATATCCCTGCAAATTTTGAGGAACGACTACTTTTTGCACTAGCCACAAGACTTTTTGCCCACCAGCCCAAGTCAAGTATCCTTTATGATTTAGTTGAGCAGTCTCCCAATCTAACACATTATGTTCACTCAGTTCAGCCACAGTCAAATCAATTTCAAGAAACCTCCAGTACTCTTGAATGTTTACCTGACAACAAGATCGCAGCTTGTCAATTGCTGCCAATATAATTTCTGTGTTGAGTGGGGGTTCGAGCATAATGAATATTTCGGATGAACTGTTATGGTAGCGATCGCTGACTTTTATTCTAAATTCCAGTTATAAAAAATACATCGATTACGGTAACAAGCCGAAGCGAATCCACAGTTGTCGTGCTGCCATTTGTGTTTGACTATTCATTACTCGAATTACTACTGGGTAATTTATATCCCCCATCATACATTCTACAACAA
>JAQYWN010000559.1 GCA_029379265.1 Rhizonema sp. NSF051 | reverse complement strand
CAATTAACAATGAACAATGCAAAATACTTTACAAAGGTGATATAATATGGGTCGCTTAAATCCCTACTCGTTACAACTGCAGATTACCCGAATGTTTGAGCAAGGGCAATCTTTTTTCACCACAACCAAAGTGCAGGAGTGGTTGAAAGAACGCAATCACAATCCAGATGATTATGATATTATTTTCCATCAAAAACCTGCTCCTCCAGGTTCGCAATCAGTGATGGTGGTTGAAATTGAGTTTCGACGTAAAGATGGACAACCTGTAGATCCGTGGTTGTATGAACAAGCAAATCTTCAAGCTTGATGAGATTTTTTATCCAGATTAATTGTGAGATGCGATCAATCCTCTATAATCAGGTCAATCAAGCTATTGACAAGACGATCTTGCTCCATTGGCAAAATATCCTTGCCATGCAGCATATCTTGCACAATCAGAAAATGCACGATCGCACCAACAAAAATTCTCGCCGTTGCTTCTGGATCGGACAGCTTTAGATGCGGACAACTCGTGAAATATTGGCAGAGCCTTTTAAAAGCATTCTGCTCGATATTGCGAACAAAAATGCGAGCTAACTGTGGGAATCGCCCTGATTCTCCCAGAATCAGCCGCATAAAGTTCAGGAACTGTGGCGCATTCGTCCCAATATCTAACACTCGATTTGCAAACTCTCTTAGAAAAACTTGGGGTGCAGTTTGTAAAACTTGAGCATCAGTAGCATCAAAAATGGATTGAAATTTTCTCTCGACTAGACGTTGGATAAGCGTAGTAAACAAGCTTTCTTTGTTTTGAAAGTGACTATATACTGTAGCTTTTGAGACTTTTGCTGCGATCGCTACACGATCCATACTCGTTGCCGCATAACCATGGGCCAAAAACTCTTGCATTCCACCCTCTAAAATCGCTTCAGTTTTCTCTGAAGAAAGTTGTCTGTCTGCACGTCCGGGTTTTGCCTGTGTCATGCCGTCGTATCTTCCTTTGGGCTGAGCAATCAATTTTAGCTTGACATCACTATACTAGTCAGTTTAGTTTATATATAGCAAACTAAACCGACTAGTTTATTAAAGTGATAATAAGCGTACAGGCGAATGACAACCCTAAAGGTAGAGTTCGTGTCTCAAATTTTTGGAATAGTTGCTTAATCAAGTCAATCGTTTGTTCTTGAAAAGTTTTTCCAATAGAATCTGGAAACCTGATGATGGAAACAGTAACCAAAACCGACGTAATTATCGTTGGCGCGGGTCCAACGGGATTGTCTCTGGCCGTGCAGTTGATTCGTTATGGCATTGACTTCGTGATTTTTGACAAGAAAGAAGGTGTCACGGAATTGTCAAAGGCTCTGGCCGTTCACGCACGCACATTAGAGATTTACGACCAAATTGGTCTGGCGCAAAAAGCGGTCCAAGGCGGCGAGATCGTGCAGAAAGCTACCCAGATGCACGACGGCAAAGTCAGTGGCCATGTCGATTTTTCCGACTTCGGCGGGCAGATCAGCCCGTTTCCCTTCGTACTCATTTTTGAACAAAGTAAAAACGAGAGTCTGCTTTATGAGCATCTCCAACACAACGGCAAAGCGGTTCAGTGGCAGACTGAACTGGAAAGCCTGACGCAGGATGCAGACGGTGTCAAGGCGGTTCTCAAAGCCGCAAACGACGAAACACAAATAATTGAAGCTCAGTATCTGGTAGGCTGTGACGGCGCGAGCAGTTCAACGCGGCATCTCCTCGGTCTCAGTTTTGAAGGTTCGACTTACCCGCGTATGTTTTATGTCGCAGATGTGGAGATGGAATTCCAGGCAGACGCGGGAACGATTTATGTCCCCTTAGGACATGACTCATTTGTGTTAATATTTCCTATGCAAGGCGGGAAGCATTGGCGGTTTGTCGGCAATATGCCTGAACACAACGATCAAATTGATCGAGACCTTCGTTTCGAGGAAATTGAAAATAAGGTCAAGTCACTGTTGCAGCGATCGCTAGAGATCACGAAAGTGCGGTGGTTTTCGTCTTATAAAGTGCATACTCGTCATGTTGAGACGTTTTCCTGCGGCAGATGCTTTCTGGCTGGCGATGCCGCGCATATTCACACACCTGTAGGCGGTCAGGGCATGAACACGGGCATTCAGGACGCTTATAATCTGGCTTGGAAGATTGGGCTGGTTTTGAAAGGTCATGCTGGGGATGCGCTGCTCGAAACTTATAACGAAGAGCGCTTGGCGAATGCAAAAAAGCTCTTGCAGTCAACTGACCAGTTTTTTGATGTCGTAGCGAGCGATCAGTGGTATTTCCAGTTTTTCCGTGACAACATTTTGCCAAGCGTGGCTAGTTTTGTAACGCGCTTTGGTGCAGCAAAAGAGTTTATCTTTCAATTTATTTCTGAAATCGGAATCAACTACCGCAGCAACTCTTTGAGCAAGCATCAGGGCGATGGCGATTTCAAGGTTAAAGCCGGAGATCGAATGCCGTATTTTCTAGTGGACGGCGCGAACGTTTACGACAAACTCCGCGCTCCCAAATTCCACCTGCTTGTTTTCTCAGACGGGGAACACGGCTATGGAGATTTGAAGCCAGAACTCGAAAACGAATACGGCGATTTGATCGACTTCAACGTCATTCCACTTTACCCACGCGTCATAGACATTTTCGGCACAAACCGACCTTTTAAGGTGCTGCTGAGACCCGACAATTATATCGGATTTATCTCGACAGAAGTTTCCTTAAACGATCTTAAAGCCTACCTCAATGGGTTTGTTGTGCACTCGTGAAATTGTATTAATTATGACAAATGCTACATCGATGAAATAGCATTTGTCAATGATTCTAGAGGAGTATCTTTCAATAAATAACCTGTTGCACCAACTCTCATTGCCTGGGAGACATATTCGTCGTCATCAAACGTTGTCAGTAAACATTGCTACTTTCTTACTATGCGATCGCTCTTCGCCGCTAGAGTCTTTATTCCTATTTTTGCTAATACAGATTAGGAATATATTGCTAATTTACAGCTGTTTTCACCCAAATGAACCACAACCTTGGTAAGGGCGTTAGCGTAGCGTTCGCGTAGCGTCTCCCAAGGGGAGACGCTACGCGAACGAGCGTCACAGCCCTTCGCCCTTACGAATGTGGTCTATTTACCTGAAAATTGCTGATACTTCAGTTACACAACGCATATTTGGGATGTCTAGGAGGTCCTCAGACGCAAATATGCAATGTCCAAAAAGCTAAGCTGCGAGTCATCAAGCAGACATACGAACTTCCCGAGCAATTAATAAGCTTGCTGTTCAGTTATCGAAGCCACAACCCACACCAGTCGCTGTAAGAGCGGGCTAAGCCGTCATTCGCGCTACTAGAGCCAACACACTGCCCAAGTCTATTGCGGTTCAATAAATTAAGCCGAGTGGCAACTTTTGCATAAGTCCTATAAGTATAAAAAAATAGAATGTATCCAATAATGTAGCGGTTATCGTTTAGATACCAATACATTTTAGATAAGCATCATCTTAGAAACCCGGTAACTTTTAAGCTCACCGGGTTTCTCTACTTGACGCTACCTTTAAGCACTTTCACTCCTGAATAAAAAGCTTTTCACCGTAGCTTTGCATAATGTCACCAACAGACGCTAACAAGGCATTGACTTTATGAGTGCGCCACTTATCCACCAGTTTCTCAACTTTAGTCGCAGGCATTCGGCGCATCATTGCTTCATAAAGATAAGCAGCATGACGAGTTTCATCTTTGGCAATGCTTAAAATTCCTAATTTGAGGCTGCGAGTTGTCGGATCGTTATCAGGTAAAGCATTTGCCATTCGCATAAAGTCTTTACTCGCATCTAATTCCAAAATGTATGTGCTAGCCATAAATACATCCCAGTCAATGACTTCAGGTTGTATCTGTTCAGAGGAGTAACCCTCGAAGTACAGTGAGAACGGAGTACGCCCTTGATGTGATTGACTTTCTTTAGTGTTTTTTGGTATAATTTGGTAATCTAATACTGGTTTTTTTAGCTGCTTTACGGCATGAGCAAAGATCTTAGCATGTATTGTTTCTTCAGATGCGTGTTTTGCCAGTTTTTCAGCAAGCCAAGCATCGCCCTCTGCTGCAGCACGAGCGCTAAGTTCAGTCAGAAAAGGAACGGTGCTAGACTCGACTAACTGAAAACCCGCCAAGAAATCAGGGCGGGTTTTAGGATCGCGGATCTGAGTGGCATAGTAATAAGCAATAGCACCAGAACCTGCGAGATGCTTCATGTAAGTCAACAAGTTCATGAGGATTCCCGCCTGCTGTAGGGAGTTTACTTGGTTATGCTAATCCTCAATTTCATTTTGGGTTGCTGGTTCTGATACAGTTTTTCGCATTTCCTGGCCACGCTTGTTCATGCTACTTGTACAAGATAATGTTCATTATCCAGCAGTGATAGTTATACATGGCATCACAGACAAGCGCTGTGAACCTTGGCAATCGACTAAATTTGCGGCAGGCATTCAAACTGCATCGGCGAGTGGTAAACCTGTCTTACTCCGCATTGACTATGAAACAGGACATGGTTTTGGCTCAACCAAAATGCAACCTCTCCAAGAAAGAGCCGACATTTTCACGTTTATAATGTAGCAAGTACTCAAATTACCTATTGTATAGTCGAAGACTCGCGCTTCGCTACGAAGATCGCCCTTACATCATTTCCGGAGATGTCTTGTAAAAAAACGCAGCTTCCACAGAAGTAGACAAAAAAAGAACAGGTAATCTTATAAAGGCAAGAAAGTAAGAAGCACTGAACATGACGACAAAGCTATTTTCTCTGACAGATAAAGTTGCGATCGTTACCGGGGCGGGAAGAGGCTTAGGAAAAATCTTGGCTCAGGGATTATCGACGTCAACCTCAAAGGATGCTTTAACTGTTGTCAGCTTGCAGCTCTTCAAATGATGAAACAGGGAACGTCCGGTTCCATTATCAATATTTCGTCAATCGCATCGGTTATTGGGATCAAGGGAGTTGTCGCTTACAGCGCTGCCAAGGGTGGGATTAATCAACTCACTCGCGTTATGGCAGTTGAGTGGGCAGAGAAAAACATTCGCGTGAATGCGATCGCACCAGGATATTTGGAAAATCTCATGCAAGGTTCGGAGACATAACACGCTCAGTCTGACAAGCAAAAACAAATTGCCACCTTTACACCAATGGCTAGGCGTGGGAGGCTAGAAGAAATAGTTGGTCCTGTTATTTTCCTGGCTTCCGATGCATCGTCTTATGTGACAGGTACCGTCCTCTTCGTCGATGGTGGTTATACTGCAGCTTAATCGGAGATGAAAGTTCATTTTGTGGAAGTTAAAATTCATGACTTAGCTAAGCGTTGACCTTAACAAAATTGCTTTAGTTATAAATAGCCGAAGCTTTGGAACACTAAGCGTGATTAATGCTGCTAAAACTTGTATTAGCGCAGGCGCATATGGAATTACTGTTCATCCACGTCCGGATCAAGGGCACATCAAAATATTTGATGTTTACGAATTAGCTCAGATATAAGTATCCTGTTTTATTTTAAGTAAGTATACTGAGCTTTAATGTATCGTCATCTAAGGCTTATGGCTTGATACTTGTTTAAAAATTAGTTATTAACATCATACTAACAGCTTAATTTGAGGTATATATGAATTACAGAGTAATTC
>JAQYWN010000558.1 GCA_029379265.1 Rhizonema sp. NSF051 | reverse complement strand
TTTATATCTAGTACATTATGTTGGTATCAATAAATAAAAACTTGTAGTACCACTCACTCTCTCCGGTGAACTAGAATAACTTTTCAGTCTTCCTTAAGTGATGAAAGGCATCATGAGCGCTTCCTTGTCTATAGCACTGATAAATCCTAGTATACTTAGTGCCGAAGCGCTTTTGACTTACCTCTTGTTACAATACAAATTCATCAAATGCAGTAATTAAAAGACGGGTAGTGCGGGTTTTTCCTGTACCCAAGCAACGAGAATCAAGTGTTTACCAGTTTGTCATATGGTTTCTATTGCCCGGAAAAATCTGTTTGAAGATATTCCTCGCTTCGTTGTAGCGCAGGCAGGGATTATGTTTGCCGTCAGTCTAGTGACAATTCAGACAGGCATCTTCAATGGGTTTACTCGCTCCTCTTCTAAGTTAATTGAGAATTCAACAGCCGACATTTGGGTAGCGTCAGATAGTATGGTGTACATTGACCTGACACTACCACTACCTTTAGCAAATCTCACTGAGGCGCAAAGGGTACCAGGAGTTGATCGTGCAGAAGCGCTAATTGCGACTGGAGGTATGTGGCGTCACAAAGGTGGTGAGATTGCCCCCATTAGGGTAATTGGATTCAACCCACAAGGGCAATTGTTTACACCACAAAATATTACGCAAGGAAGTTTGAGTGCGTTGACTGAACCATTCAGTGCAATCTTGGATAAAAGTAATATTAGTTCTCTCAATATCAAACAGACAGGTGACACTGCTGAAGTGAATACTTTAGGAGTACGTATAGTAGGTTTAACAAAGGGAAACCGCTCAATTGCGTCAAATCCTTATATGTTTACCTCCTTAGAGAATGCCATCTCTTATTTAAATTCTGGCAAGAATCCGACTTTGTCCTGCCGATTGCCATCAGGCTCAAAAGATTTTCAGTGTACTAATGTTTATGAACAATCCGACAAGCCTGATAGTACTGCGCCAAGACAGTTAGCTTCAACAGATCCGATTACTTATATTTTGATTCGCGCTAAGCCTGGGGAGAATCTACAGGCACTCAAGCAGAAACTAAACGCCGCCATACCAAATAGTCGTGCCTACACTCGTCGTGAAATGGTGAAAAGGACTCAAGGTTACTGGCAAGAACGAACTGGAATCGGTTTTCTTCTCGGTCTTGGTGCAACAGTGGGGGTTATTGTTGGGGCAATTATTGTCGGTCAAATTCTTTACTCTTCTGTGTCAGATAATCTCAAGGAGTTTGGAACTCTCAAGGCGATGGGCGCGTCTGATTGGGTTATATATGGTGTGATTGTCGAGCAGGCAATGTGGATGGCGGTTCTAGGCTACGTTCCCGGCATAATTCTCTGCGTGGGGGTTGCAGCTTGGACATTTTCTAGTCAGGGGATTCTCATTTTAATCACACCGATAACAGCGATCGCTGTTTTTGGGATTACCGTTGCAATGTGTGTCGGCTCAGCAGTTTTCGCGATTCAAAAGGTCACGCGTGTTGATCCGGCAATAGTTTTTAAAGCATAATTTCAACATTTGCGGAAACACCGAGTGATGATTTGTAGTCATATTTAGTGAACTATGGCTTAGCGATGCTAATCCCTGCTTTAAATCAAAACCTAAAGGAAGACGCCAATCATTGATAGCACTGCCAGAGTCTACCGCAAGCCATATATACGCAGTCACTTAAGTGAGTACAATATATATGTAAATAGCCCAAAAATAAAAAATAAAAATAATATTACCGGTTCACCTAAGTTTTTGAACCAACTCTAAATAACTTACTTAGCATACTTAATAACTTACTACCTAAACAAATGAGTCCCCTACAAGTTTCTTCTACTATATCCCCTAAAATTAAAAATCAAGTTGCTTCTACCCCTAGAGGTTCTATCAGTACTGCAACAAAAGCCATCCTTGTTAAAGGGGTAGAGATGGCATTCCAATCAGGTAAACAATCATATAAAGTCCTCAAAGGAGTTGACTGGGAAATCCCTAAAGGTGATATTCAACTCTTGATGGGACCATCAGGCTCGGGGAAAACCACCCTGCTGACAATTCTAGCTGGATTGCTAACGCCGACAGAGGGACATGTTTACCTGCTTGGAGAAGAAATTACAGGTATGTCTCGCAAAAAGCTGGCAGAATTCCGGCAGCAAAACATTGGCTTTATTTTTCAGGGGTTCAACTTGTTTTCGGCACTCACAGCCTCAGAAAATATTGAAGTTGTCCTCAACATTAAAGGCATACGCGGACGGGCAGCCAAGACAAGCGCACAATTACTGCTTGAACAAGTAGGGTTGGGTGATAAAGTGAATCTAAAGCCCAGCGATCTATCCGGAGGACAGAAACAGAGAGTAGCGATCGCCCGTGCTTTAGCTGGTAATCCCCCATTAATTATGGCAGATGAGCCAACAGCAGCATTGGATTCCTACAGTGGACATACCGTAACTGACTTACTGCGTAAACTGGCGAAGGAAAACGGCTGTACAGTGCTGATTGTAACTCATGACCCTCGGGTAATAGACTTAGCTGATCGCGTGGCTTACATGGAAGATGGGATTCTCAGACCAAATAATATGTCTTTTCTGCCATCTAGGTAAACAGTCCTGTTTAAGGGCAACTTACCAAAAGAGTTTCTAATATTGAGCGGGGTTGCCAACCAAGTTGGTGGCGAGCTTTCGTAGCGTCAACTCGGACACATCGATCATAAATATAGTGAACGCGCTCTCGGCTCAGAGGTGGCTGCCACTGGAAAAGACGTCCGATAGGATCGAGTAAGTTACCCGCTAGTCTGACTAGGGGTTTAGGAACTTCACGAGGAACTGGGATGCCTGTTTTTTGCGAGAGAAGAAGAAACATTTCGCGGGTGGTTAGGTCACCAGCTGAAATAATATAGTAATCTCCGGGTTTACCTTTTTGGTTTGCTAAAATCATGGCAGTAGCTAAGTCGTCCACATGCACAACGCCAGTGATGCGATCTGAGCCTACCCAAAGTTTTAGCCTTCTTTTCAAAAATAACTGGATGACTGGACCAAAATGGGGATCATCCGAACCAAAAATTCCTGAAGGCAGAACACTGACGACAGGAAAGCCGTTACTGGCATATTCATCTACCAACTGTTGAGCTTGGTATTTGGTGCGATCATAGGCAGAGGAAAAGTCACTTTGTGTCCTTTGGAAAGTTTCATTCACCACTTGACCCTTTGTATCACCAAATATGCCAATCGTACTACAATATACCATCGATACAGCGAACGCTTGAGCTACTTCCAGTACTGCCCGCGTTCCCTCTACATTCACCCGTTCCATTTCTGCTTCATTAACGATTCCAAGCTCGACATAGGCTGCTGTATGGAAAACTGTATCGACACCATTCATCGCCGTTCGCAGTGCGTCGCGATCAGTAATATCACCGTAAACCAATTCCACATTGCAACCAGACAGACGTGCTAAATTGCTAGATTTACGTACCAAACCCACGACAGTGTTGCCTTGTTGTACCAAAGCTTGCACCAAGTGAGCACCTGTAAATCCGTTAGCTCCTGTCACTAGGGCTTTCATAAAGCTTTCTCGTAAATTCGGTAAGTTTTATAAATCTTACCGCCTGCAGCTTCAATCAGTTTACGAGAGGGAGAATTATCTTCGTAGACGTATCCAAGCTCCGCTCGTTTGTATGGTTTGCCTTTGAGTCTTCCACCTTGCATTCCCAAATAGATCAGAGCTAGCGGCACCATTTTCCGGCGATACTCTGGAAGAGAACACATCACAAGTACCCTTCCCTGCTTAATTTGACGGCGGTACCAAAGAAACTTAAGAATTCCCAGCCAGTCTAATTTCCCGTTGACGTGTTTCAGCGCAATATTGTAATCAGGTAATCCCATCCAAAACCCAATCATTTCGCCATTATATTCTGCAATTGGGAAGAGATCCGGATCTACCAAGCTTTGTAGATCTTTTGCTTCTTCCATAAATTCTGCTTCAGTTCGTGGAGTAGAACTCCAGTTATTAGCAAAGGTACGATTAAAAAGTTTATAGATGTTTTTGGCATCTTCCTCGAATGTTTTCCCCTTAGTTCTTACCGGACGGAAGTTCACACCAGATTTACAAGCAATCCGATAAGCTTTCTCAAATTCTGGTGGTAGAGGTTTATCTAAAGCAAAATTATAGGCATAAGCATCGATTGCTTTCTGCCACCCATCCCGTTCCATAAACTCTGGGTAGTAGGGTGGGTTGTAAGGCATCATCAACGCTGGCGGCGAGTCAAATCCATCAACTAAAAATAAACAGTTGTTGTGGGTAGAAAGATCGATTGGCCCTCGAACTTTGGTCATACCCTGCTCTCGTAACCAGTTACAGGCAGCATCTAACAGTGCCTGAGCAACAGTATTATCTTGAATACACTCAAAAAAGCCAAATAGACCAACTTTTTCACCTTCCCGGTCGATCAACCGCTGATTCACTGCAGCAACAATGCGTCCAACTGCCCCAGATCCTTTTACCTCGTGGGATAAGGCAATAAACTGTTGTAGTTTTCCGTACTCTAGGAAAGTATTTGTCGGTAGAAAATATTTCGCAATACTACTGCGGATAGGTGGTACCCAATGGCGATCGTTGAGATAAACCCGGTGTGGAACATCCAAAAACATTTCGTTGTCTACTGGGGTGGTAACAGGTCGAATGTCGAATGTTGCTACTTTATTTAACATTTTGGAATACTATCTTGGCAATTAAAAGCATTTTAGGTAAATTTGAGTAGATCTTGGTAATGGGCAAAGTGTGAAAAGATAATTATCTTCACCATTACCTATTACCTATATTCTTTTACCCCAACCGAGTTATACTCCCAAATTTCTCAGTAAGGCTTCTACTCTAGCAACACTATCTGACTTACCCTGTTGTCTGTACAAATCGCGGGATTTTTGAAAGACAACAATTGCATCTCTGGATTTACCCTGCTTCATTAACTGTGTACCCCTAATTTCATAAGCTTGAGGGTTTCTTGGATCCAGCTTCATAGCTTGCTCGTATGCCCAATTCACATTAGAGTATTCACCCAAACGTAAAAGGACTGTACCCAATCCTAAATAAGCATTAACATTATTCCGGTTCAGTTGAATTGCACGACGATAAGCTTCTTTCGCTGCCTTATTGTCTCCCAAATTGCCGCTCACATAACCCAAAGCGTATGCATAATCGCCATTATTGGGATTTAGGGAGACAGCACGACGGTAAGCAGCCAACGCTGTGGGAAAGTTTCCTTGTTGAGCGTATAAATAACCAATACCAGAATAGATCGTCGCGTTTTTTGGTTCTAGAGTAGCGGCTTGTTGATAGACAGCGATCGCACCACTGTAATCACCACCACTTACTAGCCTACGCCCTTCTTCCAACAGTTGCTTTACTTCTGGAGTACTTCTTTGTTGCCCTCCAAATGCCCCAGTCTGAGCCACTGCGGGCATTGTTGCAGCAATGCTTCCTACTAAGAAAACACTTACCAAGAACGATGTTCGATTGTACACAGTGAGTTACCTGAAAGCTCTTGCGACTTCTTCCACAATTTCCGTAATTGCTTGTCCATTAAAACAAAAATATTCAGTTTTGAAAACTTGATTTGCTGACTTTTATAAAATATTCATGATGTATTCATTATAGTCAAGGGTTTATAC
>JAQYWN010000056.1 GCA_029379265.1 Rhizonema sp. NSF051 | reverse complement strand
GTTTGATTTTATCCACTAACTTATCTAAAGTGAACATTAAGCACTTTACTGGTGGTTTCAATCAAAGCCACTTAAGTTGAATGAAAAAGCACAATTTAAGAAAATTAACAACCTGGCTTGTAACTACAGCATTTGTGGTACTTGTAGCTACATTCTCTCTGTTTGACCAACCTGTAGCCAACGCTCAAACAGAAATACCATCCATAACCACCACCCCATCTACAACTACTACAACTACAACTACACCAATAACATCTGTAGCAGCAAACGTTATACGTTTACTAAACACTAAAGAATGTGTAGGGTGTAACTTGATGGGAGCAAAGTTGAAAGATGCAAACCTACAAGGAGCTTCTTTAGAAAATGCAAACTTGCAAAATGCTGACTTAGAGAGAGCAAACTTACAGGGAACAAACTTACAAGCCGCAAACCTACAAGGAGCCGATTTGGGCAAGGCAAATATTATAGGAGCGAACTTGCAGGGAGCAAACCTATTCGATGCAGATTTAGAGAAGGCGAATCTGACTGACACGAATATAGAGGGAGCCAACTTTCAGAAAGCAGATTTGGAAGATGTAATCAGACCCCAAGGATTCATTATCCAGTAAATATCCTCATCGCTTCTCTCACTATCGAATCTCCCCTATTACCAAGGCAAGTAATGGGGGATTTTTGATTTGTGGTCAACAGTCTTTACACACATAGATGCAAGTTGTTTAACGCGTGAAAGCTGACTTTTTAAAACCTATATTGTACTGTCTAAGCAGTCAGTATAGGTAGTTGACAGTATCTTCCCAAAGACACACGACTGTCAACGCTCATAAACTCCAACGAGCCGCGCCTGCTCAATCACATGATCGGCGATCGCTTCTTGAAGTTGCTCGCGAGTCAAGCCTGGTTTGAGATCGAGTTCTGTGTCCAAGGCATACAACCAGAAATAGTAACTGATCGGGAACTCAATCGTGGCAACCCAGATCGAAGCGTTAGGGGAAGCGATGATTCTAGCAACCAAAGCCGGACTGAATCCGAAGGACGTTCTCGATGTTCTGCATGTAGTTGATTTTCGCTCTCCGATTTTTGACGGCATGGGTAAGACGCTCCTGGAGCGAGACTTTACACCAAGTTTCGCATTAAAACACATGCTGAAAGATGCCAATTTGATCGCTCGACTTGCCCAAGATTTGAATTCTCCAACGCCTGCTGCCGCTCTTGTACGCGAAACCATCAAGACAGCTGTCAATCAAGGATGGGGAGAAGAAAACGCCTCTGCCTTGATCAAAGCGCTGGAATTAGAAGCGGGAGTAACCGTTGAATGTTACAAGAAATTGTAAACTACATCACATCAAAAATTATTGCGTCAATAGACAAAATCTGTCTTAGGGCAAAGGCGGAAACAGGAATGCTAACCATAAGCTAAAAGGGTTAGGATTGATCAGATCAATGCAATCAACACAAGTATAAATCGAAATTACAGTGGTTTTCACCTAAATAAACCACACCATTGGTAAGGGCGAACAGCCGTGACGCTCGGAGCGCGTAGCGTCTCCCCTTGGGAGAAGACTCGCGCTTCGCTACGAAGATCGCCCCTAATACTGTGGTCTATTTACCTGAAAATTGTTGTAAGCTTCACTTTGATTGCACCTCAGAATTAACATTCAACTTGAGCGAATCAGAATTGCCATTGTCGGGGGACGCAGCACTACACCTAAAAAGATCGGGATGTCTGGTAGCCCCGAAGTAGATCTATCAAGAAATTAAATGAATTGATAGATCTACTTCGGGCTGGAAAGACGGCACGATCATAAAACTTACGCACTGTACAAAAAGACCGGATTATACATAATGAATACGGACAGATCTATTGTCTGTATCTGTGAATCATTTGCACTGCGCCTGCAAAATGTTTCATCTATATACATTCCACGTTCCAACTGATTCAGTGCATAAGTTGATTTCGCTTACATCTATATAAAAAGTAGAAAGAGGGCTTATGTCCTCTAAGTTCAAAACCAACTGAATTGAGGTAATTTCTGTCTACTATTGCATAAAACACACAAGCGAATTTTTGTCAATGCGTAAGTTATAGAGCAGATTTATCTGCCGTAATGCTTTGTGATCAACTTCCAGCCAACACCACGAGCTTATAGCTCGTGGTGTTGGCTCAAAAGTTGAAGGAATCGTTGGCTTAGCTGAATTCCGCTTAAATGAAGGTGAAATCAACAAATTGAAACTTTCTTCAGCAGGAGATTTCAGCAGATTGGTGCGTAAGAATCATCGTGTTCAACAGCTACGCTAGCAGAGCGAGCATATAGATAGTTAAAAATGTACTCAGAGGAGTTGAAAATGTACTTAGAGGGAAGATGAAAACTCGACAATTAGGCAAAAGAGGACTCACCATTTCGGCGATTGGCTTGGGCTGCATGGGTATGTCAGATTTTTATGGCACTCGTGATGACAAAGAAGCGATCGCAACCATTCATCAAGCCCTGGATTTAGGAATAAATTTCCTGGACACTGCTGATATGTACGGACCTTACATAAATGAAGAATTGGTGGGACGTGCTATAGGCGATCGTCGAGCACAAGTTATTCTTGCTACCAAATTCGGTATTGTTCGCACCTCTGACCCAAATGCTCGTGGTATAAATGGCAAACCAGAATATGTCCGTTCTGCCTGCGAAGCCAGCCTTAAGCGTTTGCGTGTGGACACAATAGACTTATACTATCAGCACCGTGTTGATCCCAATACCCCCATTGAAGAAACTGTTGAAGCGATGGCGCAACTCGTGAAGTCTGGTAAAGTGCGACACATCGGACTTTCCGAAGCAGGACCGCAAACTTTGCGCCGCGCTCACGCTGTACATCCCATCACCGCACTGCAAAGCGAGTATTCTCTGTGGAGTCGCGATCCTGAAGATGAAATTCTTGCTGTCTGCCGAGAACTGGGGATTGGTTTTGTTGCTTACAGCCCACTAGGACGAGGATTTTTAACCGGACAAATTAAACAGTTTGAGGATTTAGCACCGGATGACTATCGCCGTCAGTCACCCCGCTTTCAAGGCGAAAACTTTCAGAAAAATTTGGAACTCGTGCGGCAGATTGGGGAGATTGCCGAAAGAAAGGGGTGTGAACCATCACAACTTGCCATCGCTTGGCTACTTGCTCAAGGCAAGGACATTGTTCCGATTCCCGGTACTAAGCGACGGCAGTACCTACAAGACAATGCCGCAGCAGTGGACATCGTTTTAACGTCGGAAGACATCCTGCAAATTAACCAAGTATTACCTCAAGGCGTTGCGGCTGGCTCACGGTATCCAGAGGCGATGATGAATTTAGTTAGACGCTAAAGCCAAGAAATCACTCTTTTGACGAGTTTATGTGCCAACTCTTGAGTATTCCCAGTTTTAGCTGATATCTCTCGTGTTGGCTATATGAGGTTGAGCCTTTGATTTCCGAAAATGCAGCTATAGAAGGCTCAACCTCATATAGCAATCTTATTTGAGTTGCGAACACCTTAAGCTTCAGAAAACCGGTTTCTTTACGAAACCGATTTTCTCTTCGTTTAGAAATCATTTAGGATTGCTATATGAGAGATTTTGTACCATCAGGATAAGTTTTTTTGGCTCAAGTTCCTAAATGTAAAAAGGAAACTTGATCAATCTTATTGACTAAAGAAAACGTTGAAGCAACAAAGCCTCAGTTTACGCTGGTGTTTTTCTCATTTAAGAAATTGACTCCTGTGGAGAAAGTGCTGTTTTGTCCCTACTTAAAATTTATGGAAGAACACGTCTCTATCCCTTGCCAGAGAGTCTGTGCAGCCTCATTACAACAGCAAAATTCTAATGCCTTAACTTTAGTTGAACAAATGTTACCTATGTCTAGTGAGATTTCGGCAACTGTTTACTGCCGACTAATAGAAATATTTCTCTATTATCGTAGCAAAACAGGTTTCTTGAGTCATCCTGATATTGGACACTCTTGTCTTCGTGACTTAGATATGTTTCAGGCTTACTTATGGCTTTGCGTGTTAGCTGAATCACTCGTGTTTCCAGCCTAGGGAGATGTGAGTCCTCATTCCAAAATCCAAAAAGTATTGGTTGCAGGCTATTCCGGCTTGCACATATCTGCCTTGGTTCGAGAATTCCATAAACAGATTACTGCTGAAAAGGTAATTTCACAGAAGCGATAAATTTGACCAAGACCAAACCAATCTTCCCAACTACGCCTTATCTAAATCCCGCAATGATTTTTGCAATCAACTGCATATTAGAAAATGAAGCAGTGTCAGGCGAGTAGCGAGAGAAACTGCAAAGGAGCAGTTAGCAATAACGGAAAAGTCTTGATTGTTCCTTGTTTGCTATTCGTTTCAACGCACAATATAGCTTTCAGCACATCAGTTGTGAAATTCTCTGCTGTATTTGTTTACAGCAGAGTTTTTGGCGTCTTGGCGGCTCGTTCAAAAAATAATTTTACGACTCATATATGCAGAATGATATCATAATTTATTTAGTCTTACTGTGTATATTTTTTTGATCGATTTGAGTTATTTTTTGGTATTTTCTTGCTCCTTTAGCTATTATTCATTACCAAACAGCAGGCATGAGTTCTCTAAACAGGGCTTTACGCGCGAAGATTTACGTAATTCTGTTTAGGTGCCGAATGCTTACTATTCTTTAACTATTGTTTAACTTTTTTTTTACCTAAAGCCTCGTTGGCTCTAACGAGAGTGCTAAGGTGTAGTGAAGCTTGTATCATAAAAGTGTAACTCTTATAAATCTCAGTACGTCTCCAACCATCATTTATGACATATAAAGGTTAAACTAAACTCTGTTGAATGTTTACACAACTTACTTTATAGTTTACGGCACTAGGTGCTGATGGCTGAATGTTTACATGCTTACACACTTACCCCTGACTTTAGTCATGTTATATTAGCTTAAATTATGAGTTACTGATTTTACTTCAAATTTCGATCTATATTTGCAAGTAGTGTAAAAATGTGAGGTTGTAGTTTCACAATTACTGTAGTCAACCATAGGGAAATGAGCAAATGTTAGGGCAAAATTCTCCGTTTGAGCAAAGTTCTCCTCAGGGATTCTTTTTCAAAGCTTTAGTTTTGAGGACAAGGCGAATGTCTAATAAATTTAGATTGACATTGCAATACTGGGGTAAAATGCTACTTGATTCTGTCCCCTTTTTAATTGCTTGCACGGTGTTTTTGAGTGTGATCAGCTTAAAAAGCCCTATGCTACTGTTTTGTTTGCTGACAGGCAGTTTAATTGCCGTTGTGATGCAGCAAGTAGGCACACAAGTGAATTTACCTAAAAGAAAGCTAGTTATATTACAGATAGTTGCGGCGGTTGTCATGCTTAGTTTATTTTGGTTGGACTACTTTGCCGCTCCAGCTGAAGCACAGTTTTTTAAGAAAGCCGAAGATTTTTTTAAAACCGATTTAACCCGAGGGACATCAACAGGCGAAGGCACACAGACAGCAGTGAGTCTAATATTCAACGTGCTACGGGCGATCTACTTACTCTATATCGCTGTTGCGCTGATTGGTGTAATCAATGCAGTCCGCAAAGACGAGGACTGGCAAAGTATTGCGAGAACTCCTTTATTGGTCGTTATAGCCGTCACCGTTGCTGATGTGCTGACAGGCTTTATTATTGGCAACGGTAATAAAGGTTAAACAATTAATTAAGAATTTATTTAGACTAAAATGAGGAGTAACTGAGTCATGAACTATGTCCAAAGAGAGAGAGCAAGAATTTCGACCTGTTAATCAAATCCTGGGAGCGCAACCTTCACTAGGACCTATTCCTGCTGACCAAATCTTTCCTTGGACAATCATTGCATTAACTTCCTATTTTATCGTCAACGGTATTTTTGGTGGTTTTTTCAGTGATGATTTCCAAAAATGGTTGTGGACCATACTCATTACTGGGTGGGGAATGGCAACTTGGTGGATATTAACTGGTGGTAGGAGTTGGCGCTTTTTAAGCAAATTTGTTGCTGTCCCCACTTGGACACGAGGTACGGCTCGTTATCTCAGCCTTCTACATGTTAGCCATGAAGCAAAAAATCGGAAAACAAAGCGTCGGGACCGGAAGCGGGGAAAACGCAAGATTAACACCATTTGAAGATGCTTTAAATCTGGCATCAATGCTCAGCATATCTCTCGATGGGAGGAATATTGGCGCTTATATTTTGACAAAAGGCAGCCAAAAAGATAGGTTTTGCTTTGTTTTTGGTTTTGAGTGCCGAGGCATTCACACGACTCTGACAGAAGATCAAATTGATACAGTTTGTAACAATATTGAAGTTGGTTTAAAAGATATACCTACTGGAGAAAAAATTACATTCCATATGGGGTCGTTTAGTTCGGATACTAAACGACAAGCAGAACTTGTAGCCCTGGGAAAACGGGCACCATCACCAGATATACAATATTTACTGATGTCGGAACGGGCAAGAATTAAAGAACTCACTCGTGCTGGTATCCGCAAACCGAAGTTTCTCCGGGCGTATGTAACGTACACCATTGAACCAAATTCTACAGATACTACCGATTGGATCGAGAGACTGTTAGCAAAAGGTGAATTATGGTGGCTGAAATTCAAAGGTGATTTTGCCGATGTGAAAAACGAGCGCATCGAAACTGTTGTCAACAATGCTTATAAAGAAGGTTTTCGCCGTTGGGAACAGCTTTTATCCAACCAAATGGGATTGAATATCAAGCCTTTGACTGCAGTGGATCTCTGGCAGGATCTCTGGCGGCGTTTTAATGACACGCAGCCGATAGATATTCCCCAATTAATTATTCTGGATGAAAATGGACTGCAAGAAAGAGTTTATTCAGATTTAGCAAGTACTAAATTACTGATTGACAATCTCCACAGCACAACATTTCTGATGGATTCAGGTATTCCATGCGCTGATCGCCGTTGGATTCATGTGAACAATCGCTATGCTGGCGTGATGACATTTTTAGAAAAGCCAGGGGGGTGGGTGAGTAAATCCGCTCAACTGCGCTATTTATGGGAATTATTGGGGAGAGAAGTTGTTGTTGATACAGAGATTTTTTGCGAGTTGACGGCGGCTAATCCCGCTATGGTGAAAACGACTTTGCAACGAGTGCTGAAGCAGTCAAATTTGACAGCAACGATGGCACAGGAAAAAAGTAAAACTATCGATGTCAGCGCTCAATTGAAGCTGAAAAAATCGGTGGCGGCGCAAGAACAATTGTATGAGGGTGCAATACCGATTTATACATCAGTCGCCATAGTCGTGCATCGCTCAACTCTTGAGAAGTTAGATGAGGCAACAAAGTATATTGAAAGCTGTTTTCAACGTCCGGCACAAGTCGTGAGGGAAACAGAGTATACTTGGAAAATTTGGCTGCAAACACTACCGATAGTTTGGGAGGGATTGTTAGTAAAACCTTTTAACCGTCGCCAGCTTTACTTAACTAATGAAGTTCCAGGATTAATACCTTTAACAATTACCAGGGCTGGTGATAGCCAAGGCTTTGAGTTAATCGCTGAAGAAGGGGGAACACCCATTCATCTAGATTTGTTTAACCAGCACAAAAATTTAGCACTGTTTGCGACAACTCGTGCAGGTAAATCGGTATTGGTGTCGGGGATATTAACTCAGGCTTTGGCATATGGCATTCCAGTGGTAGCGTTGGATTACCCCAAACCGGATGGGACATCTACCTTTACTGACTATACAGAATTCATGGGCAGGAATGGGGCATATTTCGATATCTCCAAACAATCGAATAACTTGTTTGAACAGCCAGACTTGCGATCGCTGAGTATAGAAGAACAACGTGATCGGATGCTGGATTATGTTTCCTTCCTGGAATCTGCGTTAATGACAATGATTTTGGGATCGTCAGGTGAAAGTCAGTTGCTGACACAAACGGTACGTTCGATCATCAACTTGGCTTTAGGAGCCTTTTTTACTGATGATGGAATCAAAGAACGATATCGTCAGGCGATTGAAGGGGGATTTGGAACTGAGGCTTGGCAGAAAACACCTACCTTAAATGATTTTCTCTTATTCTGCTCGCCAGATCACTTACAACTAGATACTGTAGGTGGCAGAGTCGAGGATGCACTTAGTCAAATTCACCTGCGCTTGCGGTTTTGGCTTTCCAGTCGCGTCGGACAAGCTATTTCTGCACCATCCAGTTTTCCCACCGATGCTCCACTTTTGGTTTTTGCTTTGAGAAACTTATCTGATAGTGAAGATGCCGCCATCCTATCTTTAAGTGCTTATTCAGCTGCTTTACGACGCGCATTAAGCAGTCCATCTTCCATATTCTTTATCGATGAGGCACCAATTCTATTTGAATTCGAGCAAATTGCTAGTTTGGTTGGCAGAATCTGTGCTAACGGTGCTAAGGCTGGGATCAGAGTTATTCTATCAGCACAAGACCCGGACACCATTGCCAAGTCTAAAGCTGCATCTAAAGTTTTGCAAAACCTGTCAACGCGATTGATTGGTCGTATTCAGCCTGTGGCCGTGGATAGTTTCGAGAACATCTTAAAATATCCTCGGGAAATTATTGCTCGTAATGCATCAGAAAGCTTTTTTCCTCGCAAAGAAGGCGTTTATAGCCAATGGCTGCTAGATGACAATGGTGTTTACACTTTCTGTCGTTATTATCCTGGCTATGAACAACTGGCAGTCGTTGCTAACAACCCGAACGAACAAGCGGCACGGACACAAACTATGCAGGAATACAACGATAAGTATGAGGCTATTTCTGTCTTTGCACGCCGATTAGTCGCGACAATACGGGGAACTTGAATGGGGAGAGAAAGAATTAAGAATTAATCATTAAAAATGCCAAATGTCTAATTTTTAATTCAATTTCCTACTCCCTGCCTTGACGATTGTTTACGGATTTTAAAATAGCTTAATGTATGCGAAAAACAACTACTTTGACTATTTTTCTCGTATTCCTGGGAATATTACCAGCTATGGCAATAGGGGAAGTTTGGACAGATTTTCAATCTTACGCACAAGATTTAAGAGACTATCTAAGTAGTAGTGTTCCCAACGCCTTAGCGCCTCTAGACTACGAGTCTGCCGCTGAACTTGATAGTTCTTTAGGCGATCTCAGTATACCAGATCCAGTCGTTGCTGGAAAAAATGTGAGTGAAGATGCGATCGCCAAATCTATATCAAGTACTTTTGAGAATAATCCGGCGATCCAAGGAACAATATCCAGAAATGAACTTGATCGCCAAGTTACCCGTGGTGCTGCAGAAGGTGTTCTGGGAGCCAATGGACAACTTCGGGCAAGATTAAAGTTACAAGATACTCAAGACGGGCTGGATCATATTAAGAAATTCGAGCAATCTGCAAATGATGCCGAAGCAAATTGCGAGAATATTTTAACACAATTAGTGACAAATATCGAGAATACTGTGGCTGCAGCATCAACATATGGGGCCAGTTCACAAGGTTCATCAACACCAACTATCGGCACAGGTCAATCTCCACAATGTTTGCAGTTTCGCAGCATTATCATTCAAAGCGAACAAGCAAGGATGATAGCCGAAACCCTTGCGAGTACAGAGCATGTCAACCGAGCTCTGCAATATTCTAACTTGAATTTAGCAAATATTTCCCAGCAGATAGAAGAGGAAAATCGTGCTAGAAGAGTCGATGCATCTACAGAAGCTGCGCGACTTTTGAGAACTGCTTCTCAAGCAGATCTGCTAGTCGGGAAAAATCAGGACACAGCAGTTGGAAATCAGCAGTGAGGAGGGAGGAGACAAAAGTAAAGATGTGGCTTGATAACTTGCATTTTGCACAAATTGGTGTTAACGATATTTTCAATGATGGGGCAATAACGGCAAAAAGTATTGCCGATGGTTGGAATAATCAATGGGTTGATTTATTACAAAAAAATACTAACAATAATTTGTACGGCGCACTGACAAATTTGGGTGTTTTTTTTGCTGTTGGCACCCTACTATTTTTTATGGTTCAATGGCTTAGAGATGTTTTAGACAGCGAATATTCCCGTCCAATCTCAGGGTTAATTTGGCCATTTATTGTTGTAATCCTGTTAGCAAATCCTGGAAATGGAACTGTACTGTCTAACCTAACTCTGGGAGTGCGGAATGTTCTTAATAACGCGAACCAACAAGTAGTGCAAGCAGGTGATATCAATCAAACATATCAGCAAGCCCTCAATCTTAGCGTTGCAGAAGAAGTTGCTGGTTCTTTCTTACGTCCTTGTCAAGCCCTGACTGGCGACCTACAAACTCAGTGCTTTATTAAAGCTCAGGAAAAAATTAGCGATCTTTGGCAGCAATACAGAACTTTGTATGGTAATCAAATTTGGATCACTCGATTAGAAAATAAGGTGAATTTAATTACAGATAATAGAGGGAACTTGTCTGAAGTTGCTTTTAACTCTTTTATTGGTTCGACAGTACAGACAAGTATTAAAACCTTTTTAATTTCCTTACAGTTTGCTTTCCAGAATTTACTCGAATCTACTATGCTACTGATAGCAACTTTAGGACCTCTAGCTGTAGGTGGTTCTTTGCTGCCTGTAGCTGGTAAACCAATTTTTGCATGGCTTACGGGTTTTGTATCGCTGGGAATTGCCAAAATTTCCTTCAACATTATTGCCATATTAACGGCAGGAGTGATTATAAATGGACCAGCACAAGATGCCAATGCCGATCCTGACTTGATGTGGTTCATTATTTTTCTGGGAGTTCTTGCACCAATTTTATCCCTGGCTTTGGCTGCAGGGGGAGGATTTGCAGTCTTCAATTCTATTAGTAACACTGCTTCTTGGGTAAGGCAGAGGGTGTAAAAGAGCAGACAGTGGGGAGTGATGCGCTCTTAAGATCTGCAGAATAATCACTCTGTACTTCCTATAATACAGTCAAGACACGACGTGTTACATACCTACCTCTGCCTTGCTTCTTCTCTCCCTACATGCAGATGATGTACAAGACGGTGTAGTATAATATCGTGCCCTGTTAAATACTTATAGTTATAATAAGGACTAATGGGAAATACGGCATAATAATGGGTGTGCATCTGAGGTAGAGAAGTTTTGACAGCGCTAGTTTGAACGATTAGGACCTTAGGGGAAAGAGGGAGGGGGAATGGGTAAATGGTATTACTAGAGAAAGGGAAAAAACGAACGGGGGGCTTTTTACTAGCTTTTGCGCTGGCTACTTTTGGGCTGCATCTGTTTGTTTTATTTTGGTTGATATTTCAAGGATTGACGATTCGCAAACTCAGTCTGGAGAAATCTCCTACTTTTGTGCAGCTGATTGATGATAAACCAGTTACTGTGACTGATGATTTGGCACGAGAACCGGAAGCTATTCGTCAATTTGTCAGTCAAACGATGACATCAATGTTTAACTGGTCGGGAACGCTACCCGCACAAAGTATAGAACAAGCTGGAAGACCTCTCTCAGATCCAGGAGTCTCTATTAGAACTCCCCAAGGTTTCAGCCGAAAGGTTGCTACAAGCAGTTGGATTGCGAGTTTTTCCTTATCAGAAGATTTTCGTAAGGGTTTTTTGAGTACAATTGCAGAAATTACACCACCAGAAGTCTTCTCTAACAACTCCAGTCAAGCTTTGTCGTCGCAGTTAATTATCAAACGAGTTTATCCGCCCGAAAAAATTGGCCCAGGAAAGTGGCGACTTGGTATGGTCGCCGACCTGATTCAAAAAAAACGTTCTGAAGAAAATAAGAAAGTTATAGTTCCTTTTAATAAAGATTTGCTAGTGAGGGCAGTAGATACATATGTGTATCCGCTTACTAACACGGCTACAGACTTGCAAAGAGCAGTTTATAGCGTCCGCAATGCAAAAATAGAAATTTACGAAATTCGGAATTTGTGTTTGCTAGATGAAGATAGCGCATCTAATGGAGGCAGTGGTCGTTCCTGTAGTCCAGGAAGTTCTGGCAGCTTTATCAAGTAGTTTTTATTATCTATAATTAATGCAATTACTTAATCAAGAAAGTAAGAAGACCAATATACTACCGTTCTTAGCGGTAGGAACATTCGGTCTGAATATATTTGCCTTGTTGGTACTGACGTTTCACGGCTCTCTATTGCAGCAGTTGAATCGAAAAAATGCTATGCCTAGTTTGGTACAACTTGTTGATGGAAGCGCCATTACAGTAGAGTCTCAACCGAATTTAGAGCGAAATCCCGAAACAATTCGGCGTTTTGTGGGTGAAACCATGACTTTAATGATGACTTGGTCGCCGAAACAGCCGCAAAGAATAGTCCAGCAAATAAGTTCCGATTTACTGGCTAATGGTTTTCGACAAAAATTTGAGAAAGAAATCAGTAATTTAACTCCAGACAATCAATCTACAGGAACCGAGTCTGTACTTGTTTTACAAAGAGTTTCTCAACCAACAAAGATAGAGGATGGCAAATGGAGAGTGGAGATGTTAGCTAATCAATTAAGCTTGACAAGTTTCGATCCATTAGGAAATTCAACTCCTTTTAATAAACAAATTTTAGTCCGGGTCAGAAACGACCAAGAAACTCCAGTACCTTCTCCAGCACTTCCTTTGAATTTAGCAGTGCATCGCGTTGGTGAAGCAAGGCTGGAAATTTACAATATTTGCGACATTAAAGAGAAAAACTGTTCCTGAAATAAAGGTTTACTTATTATGACTAAATATCAAGTTCCTCCTGGAAAAAATTTGCACCCTGAAGTAGATTCTTCCGATTGGGAAGCACGTATGGCCAGATTGGTTGGTTTGGAAGAAGAATCTCAGTCTCCTGCGTCTTCTTTTGAAGAGGATTCAGGCGAATTGAGACAACCACAAGCTGAACCATTAGAGCCACGAGAAGTCGCTACTACACAAGCTCTATCATCAAACCCCTTTGCTAAGTTAGCTTTGGTGGGAGGTGGAACCTTGGCTGTGGTTGTGGTTGCTGGTTTGTTTTTGACACAGCTGATGAGTGGTGGTAGTAGTAGAAAGTCCAACACTCCAAATCGTACTAGTTTGGTACCGGACACGCAAGCGCAAGTTAAACTAAAACCACCTCAAGAACTGCAACAAGAAGAAATAGAGGCCCTGAAAACCAAACTTGCCCTTTCCGAACAAGCACAGGCGGTGAAAGACGCCCAACTTGCACTGAAAACCGAAAAACCAACACCGATTCGGACGGTACCTAGATCCAGTTACCGAACGGAACCTCCTTACGCCGCAAGACCTCGACCAACTATCATAGTACAACGGATACAGCCGCCACCGACTTTCAGAGATAGATCGGCGATCGCCCAGAGTGTACCACCAAGGGTGATCACAGTTATACGACCTGTAAGAGTCCCCCAACCTGTAGCAACAAGGCCTCAAATTCGTTCCGCATATGTCCCGCCACCACTCCCCTCCACCGTTCCGACACCAGCAACGCAAGCAACACCTACACCCACCTTAGATCCTGTTCAAGAGTGGGCAAGGTTATCGAAGTTGGGGAGTTACGGTCAGGTATCTTCTGCTACTACTCCTCAAGTAAATGTCAGTGCTGAGCCACGGAAACCTTTAATCACAGCTCAAACTACTCCCACCGTGCAGCCAACCCAGCCAAGTGTAGTAAGATACACACAAACTTCTAGTCCTAAATCATTAGTCGTCGGTAGTACTGCTAAAGCTGTGTTGGCAACTGCTGCGTTTGGGGAAAGCACTAGAACTGTCCCTGGTAGGTACAACAACAATAACAGGAATACGAATGGTGGGAATTTTAACAGGAATAAAAGTAACGATAATAGTGATAATGACGATAAAGACAATAATATATTTATAGTGCAGTTAAAACAGCCATTAAAAGCTGTAGATGGTAGTATTGCTTTGCCTGCACAAACACAGTTATTAACCAAAGCTAGTTTTTCTGATAAAGGCTTGGCACAGTTTGAAGTCATCAAAGCAGTTTGGCAAGAAAATGGTCAACGCATAGAAAAGAACATACCAGAAAATACGTTAACAATTCGTGGTCCTGGAAGTAAACCTTTAATTGCAACTGAATATAAAGGTAGTGGTGGGGGATCGCGCTTTGGTAGCGATTTGAAAGTATTTGCTTTGGGCGGTGCAAGCAAAATAGGAGAAGTCTTGAACACTCCTGATTCACAAGTAGTTTCACTCCCCTCTACTATTAAAAATAGCGATGGCACCATTAACAGTACCACTACGTCTGCTGTTCTAAATCAACCTAGAAGAAACATCCTAGCTGGAATTTTGGATGGCGGCGGCAGATCTATCGTTCCCGAAATTACTCGGCGTGAGACACAGGATAACGCTCGGCGCTCAATAAGTCCAACTAGTCTTTGGACTCTTTCAAAAGGTAAAGAAGTTACAGTGTTTGTCAATCAAGCAACGAGCTTTTGATCGAGGCGTTTCTTGTGTGGCAATAGGGCTGTAAGGATTGGCAATACGCCCTTACAGCTTCTTCGCTGAATAGAGATCGTGAATCTTCATGTTTTTTTGGGCGATTTTGAGGTGCATCATGTTGTCACGTCAGCAGTGATAGCGTTGCCAATTTGCCGATATTCCTTCCCTCTTTAAGAAGGGAAATCCCGCCGGAATTAGTTGACACAATATTGAATTTAGTGATGATTAATGAATAACATTCCCTCTCAAGAAAAGACTCCACAAAATCCCTATTTCCTATTTTTGGGTTCCCTTTTTTTTTCAGCTGCAATGTTATTGTTAGCAGATAAAGCCTTGGCTAATAACGCTGTGTTGCGTTCTATCTTCTCATGCCAAGCGCAGGGTTTGGGAGGTGCAATACCAAACCTTACAGTATGGTACCAACAAGGGACAAACCTAAGCTTTATTCCGACTGGAGAAACAATCAAGAAAGTTTGGTTGGACGATCCATCGCAGGTAACGTTGGATTTTGATGGTCCCGTCTGCACGCAATTCGGTCAACAAGCTGCAAATTCAGGAGATTGTGAAAACTCAGCAGCAAACATCATTCACTTGAGAAGAATTAAAAGACTTGCGATTCCTGGACTTCCTGACACTGATTCTACGCTTCTGACAGTTGTCACTGAAGGGCAAGGCAGAAGAAAACTCTACACATTCCAAGTGACTTATAGTCGTGATACTCCCGACTATAATACTTTAGCAGTTTATGCTGATCCTCCTTCTATTAGTGAAACGCCTTGTGTACTTCCCAATGCGCGATCATCTCAATCTAGGAGTGTGCGATAATCAGCTATTTATATCAAAATACATTAAAAAAGATATTTGTCAAGTCAAAAATGCTTTATTGTAGAGTAAAGTAGTCAAAAAGTCTATCTATCGCAATTTATGGAGGAAAGCGAGAACAATCGTGAACAGCGTACCACGCTTTCCTGATTACTGGACAAGCAAGCAGGCTTTTAGACGCGCAGGCGAATGCCAAAATTTGGACTTACTTCCGCTCTTCTAGCAGTAACGTCAATCAAAAATTCGCGTATCTAAAATCGAATGACTGCCATTGTCCCTAACTCACCCAAATCCGAAATCTTTTATCCTAGTAGCGATGGAGAACCTGTAGCGGAAACATACGATCATCTATACGCTATTTTAACTATTTTAGAAGTCCTCAGACAATACTTACTTGATCGTCGAGCCACAGTTCTTGCAAACCAATTCCTGTATTTTGCTGAAGATTTTCCGAAATTGCGCGTTGCTCCTGATGTCATGGTCATCTATGACGTAGAATCAGGGGGACGAGATAACTACAAAATTTGGTTGGAGAAGCAAGTCCCAAAAGTTATTTTTGAAATCACATCAAAAGGCACTCAAGACGAGGACAAAAAGGCTAAGCGAAATTTGTATGAAGCATTAGAAGTAGAGGAATATTGGTTATTTGATCCTAAGGGAGAGTGGATTGAAGAAAAGTTGCGCGGGTATAGACTGCGAGAAGATACTTATCAACTAATTACAGACAGTAAAAGCGAACCATTACAACTTCGTTTAGCTGTAGAAGGAAAACTGATTAGCTTTTATCGCTTGGATAACGAACAGAAATTATTAGTGAATGATGAGTTAGTTGAGGCACTCAAAGAAGAAACTCTCAAACGCTTGGAGGCAGAAAGACAAGCAGAACAAGAACGTCAACGTGTAGCCGAACTCGAATCTCTGCTAACTCGCTACCGAGAAAGATTTGGGGAATTGCCTAAGTCATAACTCAAAGTGCGATGCTCAGGGCAACTACTTCGTGGTATCGGGCGATCGCCTTGACAAGTGGGGAATAAGTTATTTCTTGTACATCTTCGGGAACTGTACCTGAAGTTGAGCAAGCTTCGGCAAGTCATTAACCACCACGTATGGATACATCGGATTGCGATCTATGAAGTGCTGATGGTATTCTTCAGCCTTGTAAAAACCTTTCAAAGGAACCAGTTGAGTCACGATCGGTTTGGGGAAGACGTGCTCAGTATTCAGTTGATCGATATAAGTTTGTGCAACTTGCTTCTGTTCGTCATTGGCAAAAAATATAGCTGAACGATATTGCGTGCCCGTGTCAGGGCCTTGCTCATTTAACTCTGTAGGATTATGCGCCACCATAAAGTAAACTTTCAGAAGCTGGCTATAGGAGATCTGTGATGGATCGTAGGTAATTTTCACTGACTCAGCGTGCCCTGTCGTTCCAGAACTAACAGTCTCGTAGTTTGCAGTTGCTGCACTACCACCGGAAAAGCCAGAGACGACATTAGATACACCTTTGAGATGCTCAAAAACAGCTTCCATTCCCCAGAAGCACCCTCCAGAGAGAACCGCCGTCTGTTTTCCCACAGTCTCAGAAGTCGAGATCTCGGTGGCGGCATGGGAAGGTACAGCACCTGATTTATTGTATGTGAGTGCAGCAACAGTTAATGAAAAAATTGACAAGCTGCACAATAGGCTTTTAAGGATAAAATTACGAGTTAACATCAGGTTGTGAAGTCCTCCGGTTATTGAGTCATACGTTTACAATAAAAGGCATTCCTTAAACTAATCTGAAAAATAGATAAGAACTGTGGCATTAAGTGCGTAAAGCAATGCTTGTACCCCGACAAGCAATGGCTCCGCCAACGCCAAGGGCGAACGCTCGAGAGAGAAATTGCCGAGATTAATCTGTGGTTGCAGGTGACTTTTCACTCTTCAAGCTGCACTCACCGTCAAAAATAACTCCCTGAGTTCGTGCATTTCACCAAAATTGCCAGAAATTTTCTTTGAATGCAGAATGCTAATATTGCTCCAGTTTTGCCCACTTCTACAGCATCAATAAATCGTTGCAAGTGTTCAATCGATAAATCTTCATTACCTCCTATATAAATGATCAATCTTACCGTGTGAAGAATATCATCTATTGGCGAAATTGGAAACCTTGAGTAATTAGACAATGGGTATCGTTAAGGGCGCTCCTCCCCTGAAAGGTTACCCTGTTTTTCTAATGCAAATACTTCTTCTTGTGTAGTGACTTTCTTCTTAGAATTATTTAGGCTATCTATTGAAT
>JAQYWN010000557.1 GCA_029379265.1 Rhizonema sp. NSF051 | reverse complement strand
TTTTAATAGTACGGTTACTAACTATCAAAGATACTGTTGGCGAAATATTGCTGAATATAGCCTCAAGCAAAGGCGCAAAAAGCCGTTTGTCAGCGAAGCCCCTAACTTTCCTTAACTTATCTGCATCGACGCATTTGAATATCGCCCATAAAGTAAAAGCATGTTGAAAAACAAATTAGTAGACCATAATCTTTAAAAACTTGAAGATCATTCTTGGTATAACCCTTGCTAAAAGGGGCTTTCGGGATAACGCTGTATCCGGTTTTTAGTGGTGATAGTCTACTAGATTATGAGAAACACAGGAGAGGCACAAATAAAGTAATTCAAGAAAGCACATTTACAGTCAATCCGAAGCGTGTTGACTACAGGTTTGTCGAAACTGCATAAGTAAATACGACTTCAACTAATGAAGTATATAGAAGCAGGACATACAGCGCGTAAGTCTTACTGTTCATAACTACTATAAGGTATTACATCTACTATGACTGGCATTCAACGTAGTATAGCAGTGGTGATTGGTGTTAATCAGTATGAAAATGGCATCCCGCCTCTAAAAACCGCTGTCAACGACGCTAAAAAACTCGCGAAGATCCTAGAAATTCAATACCAATATCAAGTTCTTTCGTTCTTAGATACTGATGCAACTTACGCACAACTCAATCGTCTATTAATTGCCCTGGAAAATCAAACTTTACCCTTAGCAGATGGTAGTACCATTCAAATTCAACCTGATGATCGGATCTTTTTTTACTTTGCAGGACATGGTATTGCGGTTGATGAACTTGGTAGTAGTGATGTTCCTACTGGCTATTTAGTTCCCCAAGACGCGCATTTAGATAATGATGACAGCTTACTAACTATGCGGCGACTGCACGATGCTTTGCTCAAACTATCTTGCCTTCATCTGCTAGTTATCCTCGACTGCTGCTTTGCAGGTGCATTCCGTTGGGTAGAAAATCGCGAAGCTGTCAAGCGTTCAACAATGTATCGAGAACGTTATGAACGCTTCATGTCTGGTTGCGCCCAGCAGGTGATTACCTCTGCAGCTAGTGACGAACGAGCCGCAGATAGTTTGTATAGATTGGGACACCGAAAAGAAAATGATGAACATTCGCCTTTTGCTCAATTGCTCTTTAATGCATTAATGGGAGAAGCAGATTTATGTAAAGATGGTGTGATGACTGCCACAGAAATCTACGTTTATATACATAGTCAGTTAAGTCAATTAACAGCGAAACAAACTCCTTGTTTTTATCAACTTAAAAACCATGAAAAAGGCGAGTACATCTTTGCCGTTCCTGAATTTGATCCAAACAACTTAGAGTCTGCACCTGCATTGGACGAAAGTACTAATCCTTACCGAGGATTAGAGTCATTTGAAGAACAACATAGCAAATTGTTCTTTGGTAGAAAATCATTAATTCAAAAATTAGAAAAATGCGTAACAAAGCATCCATTAACAGTAGTATTAGGGTCTTCTGGTGCGGGAAAATCTAGTTTGGTGAAAGCAGGTTTGATACCGCAGTTAAAGCTCGGTGACAAACAGTGGCGGATACTTGCTCCTATTCGTCCCGGAGAAGCACCCTTCAAAGCTTTAAACAAAACACTGGAAAAAGAAAAGATGCCAGTGTTTACTGAAAACCCAAATGCTTTTGAGCAAGAATTACAAACATTGGTTCATAGCGTCAAGGCTTGGACTCAGGTTAATCCAGAGATTATGCTCCTGCTGGTGATTGACCAATTTGAAGAGTTGATTACTCTGTGTCATGATGAGCATGAGCGGATAAAGTTTTTAGCAGGTTTGGCAAAGGCAATCAAGGCTTTTCCAGAGCAATTACGGATTGTGGTGACTCTACGTTCAGATTTTGAAGCGCAATTTCCGGATAAACTTTTGGAACCGGATGAGCAATTGCCAGATAAACTTTTGGAACCTTGTTACCCAAAGCGGTTTATTATCTCTGCAATGACGCGGGAGGAATTGCGCTCTGTAATTGTCAAACCAGCAGCGGAAAAAGCATTGTATTTTGATCCACCAACTTTGGTAGATCAGTTGATTGATGAAGTCGTACAAATGCCTGGTGCCTTGCCTTTACTTTCATTCACGCTGAGTGAACTTTATCTCAAGTACATTAAAAATGTGAAAAAAGGAGAAGTTAGCGATCGCGTAATTACTATTAAAGATTATAATAAACTTGGGGGAGTAATTCGCAGTCTTACCCATAGAGCGAATCGTGAATGTGAAAAGTTAGTCGAACTTGACCCGGCTTACAAGCAAACCATCAAGCATGTGATGCTGCGGATGGTGGCGGTAGGTACGAGTGAATTAGCTCGCAGACGAGTGTTATATAATGAACTAAATTATCCTGAGCCAGAACAGACACGAGTAAATCAGGTAATTGAACGTTTTGCTGCGGCACGCCTGCTGGTAAAAGGAAAAGATATCGAAGGCAATCCTTACATAGAGCCAGCTCATGATGCTTTGGTGCGGGGTTGGTCAAAGCTGCGTCAGTGGAAAGATCATGAATTAGATTCTGTGCTACTGCAACGTGAGTTAACATTGATCGCCTCTAAATGGGCAAAGGAAAAGCATAGTAATAAAAAGGCGATGGGTCTTTTGTGGGATCATGACCCGCGCTTGGAATTAGTCAAGCAAGTATATGAGTCTGATAATAACTGGTTGAATTCTCTAGAGTCGGATTTTCTCCAACACAGTCTTTGGCAGAAAAGAAAGAATGTCTTCCGGACATTTACCTTAATGACTACAGCGTATGTAGTTGGGAAGTACATCAAGATCAGGATCTAAGACAATACCCGGATTTTGGATTGGCAGTGGTTCTAATGCGTCTAGATTGTATAAATCAATTTATCGTAAACTTTTTTCAAAATTTGAGAATTTAAGCAGAACTGGTTAGTGAAGAAGAACAGGATTTGGGCAATCAGCTGAGTGGTTCTGGTTGACTATTAGTCTCACCTCGTTTACAAGCTATAAATATGTCTATATAAAATAGTTGTGATGTTGAGGCAAAAATCTGTATGACAAACTACCAACCTGATCAAGAAAAGGCAACCAATGAATCCATCTCCACCGAGGAACTCGTGAACGATGTTATTGAGGTTTCAACGACTATCAACCATGTGGAAGTCATTGAAAACGTCATTCACAGTCTGGAACAAGACGATAGTGGTATGGTGAGTCAATCCTCAGAAGATGGCTATCAGTGGAAGTTTAAGTACGGTAGCGTGGAAGTGTTTGTTCAACTGACTGGAAAAACAGATGAAGATAGCCTAACGGTTTGGTCTACCGTATTAAAGTTACCTGCTAAAGATGAATCCAGACTAATGCGGCAATTATTGGAGATGAACTGTTCGAGTACCTTTGAAGCCCGTTTTGGCATTATTGAAAATCAAGTGGTTGTTATATCGACACGCACCCTAGCAGAACTGTCTCCTGGCGAAGTTTCCCGCTTGATTACTATTGTGGCAACCATCGCCGATAATAACGACGATGCGTTACAATTGGAATTCGGTGCAGCTTAACCATTCCTTCAAAAACGATATGTTCAGCTATGCTCCCACGCTTGAAAATGTGGTATTGAGGCTTGGACGCCTTGTGTAAGATAGAGATAGGGCATCTCGACACAAATTTTTGATGAGTTTTTAAACCGCGAACAAGTAAGCGCAAAGCTCGCCGGATAGAATCCTCTATCCGGCAGAGAAGTCTGCGGGACAGCTATATTCTGTCCCGCAGACTTCGCGCGAAGCTCCGCTCTAGAGAGTACTCTCTAGAGCGAGACTTCGCGACTTTGCGTCTGAAAGTGGGTTGATTGCCCTCCCTCACACTTGTTAATAGGTGAACAGCATGTCGCATCTACCAAAACTGACCTTGGAAGGCAGCCGCAAGAGCGGTTTCAAATTTGTTTGTCAAAATTATTTTCATCATAAATCAATTCAGATTTTTAATCTCGATAGTTTTGCACTTCTTGTATAGCTTCTTGAGCTAATTTTTGCCTTAAATTTGGAGTTTAGACTAATTTTGCTTTCCAAACCGCCAAACCCTTATCCAGACAGGCTTTCTTAATTTATAATCGTGTTTTACTGCTCCAATAACAAACCAGACATGTCCAATACACGCCCAGACCAAATACCTGCAAGTTCTGCAACTTGAGTACGAGCATTATTATCTGACCAGATTTTATCCCAATCTAATTCCCACCGTGCAAGTTGCACTTGAATATTAACTAATTCCTCAGCTTGTTCCGGTTCAATTTCTGCTGCTGTCCACTCAATAAACCACTTAGTTTCATAAACCACACTGCTCACCGCTTCTTTATGGGCAATGTTGGAGAATGATTTAATGCGTGCTAAATTTGATGCTAAGTTACCTAATCTGGTAGGAATATTATCGCGTTGAAAGCGTACTTGTTTTTCATTGAAATTCTGGTTCATAACCACCTATTAACTCCACAGTAATTTGTTTTACTCGTTCTCGAATTACTAAATCTTGAATAATCATTGACCGATTATTTCGACTTGGGCGAAGATTGATTATTGATTCATAGGCTATTTCCTGAGAGGGTGTTTGAAAAGTTGGCTAGAGGGTAAAAAAGCTCTCTGGTGTATAAGCTGTGAATAGATAGTAAACAGCACCGAGAGAGCACCATGCCTAAAGCTTACCCCAGTAATCTGACTCCAGCCCAATATGAATTGCTGAGTGACATGATTCCAGAGGCAAAACCGGGTGGTCGTCCCCGCCGTGTGGAGATGTGGGACGTGCTCAACGCCATTTTCTATGAGAAGAGTGGAAGGTGTTCAATGGCGAGCATTACCAAGTGACTTTCCCGTGTGGCAGACGGTGTATACTTACTTCCGTAACTGGCGCAAAGTGAGCCTGCGAGAGTACTCTCGCAGGCTCACTTTGCGCAAAGACGGCACGTGGTTGCAGATTCACGATCAGTTGCGAGAGTGGACGAGGATTGAGCAGGAGCGCCATCGCAGTCCATCGGAGGCGATCGTAGACAGTCAAAGTGTCAAAAGTGCGGCGATGGTGAGTCATGAGGTGGGGTTTGACGCCAACAAGAAAATCACTCGTTTGCAAGCGGTTTATGACCGTCGATACCTTGGGGTTAGTGTTGCGGGTGTTAGTGACAGCAGCTAGTCTGCCAGAACGAGAGGGCGGTAAACAAGTGCTCAAACAGCTGAATGTGAAAACTGTTGAAACTCACTGGATGCAATTGATGAAACGCCTGGGCATTTATGAGGTAGCATGTTTAGTGCGTTATGCCATTCGCATCAGGTTGCTCATTCCGGATGATGATTGAAGAGGTAGGGTCGCGATCATAACTTTTCTCCTAAAATATCAGGATTTTCCTGATTGAATTCTCACTTTCAGTCAGCGTAATTTATAACTTAGGGGGGATGAAAAACTCAAATATCAGAGTTGTCCTGATTGAATTCTCACTTTCAGTCAGCGTAATTTATAACTTAGGAGGGATGAAAAACTCAAATATCAGGGTTTTCGTGATTGAATTCTCACTTCAATCAGCGTAACCTATCACTTAGTACACGTCACCATAAAAAAGGTGCGGAAATCAAGCTGCAATTGCAAGGTCTGTTTGAGTCCATCCGTCACAGGTTAAACTGATTGAAGATTTGTCAATATATCTAATGGATGAT
>JAQYWN010000556.1 GCA_029379265.1 Rhizonema sp. NSF051 | reverse complement strand
ATAAAAATCATGGATAATTCAGTAAGATTAACTCATGAAACTGGTTTAGAAATAGCAGTTATTGGCATGGCTGGTCGTTTCCCTGGAGCAAAAAACATTGATATTTTTTGGCAAAATCTTCAGAAAGGTGTAGAGACAATTTCTTTTTTTACAGATGAAGAATTGATAGCTTCGGGAGTAGATCCAATTGTGCTGAACGACCCTCGGTATGTAAAAGCAGGGGGAGTATTAGAAGATATAGAATTATTTGACGCTTCATTTTTTGGTTTTAATTCACAAGAAGCAGAAATCACAGATCCGCAACAACGCTTTTTTTTAGAATGTGCTTGGGAAGCGCTAGAAAATGCAGGCTACGACTCTCAATCTTATAAAGGTCTAATTGGTGTTTACGCTGGTTCTAGCCTCAGCCCTTACTTACTTAATCTTTATTCAAAACAAAAGCTAATAAGTTCATCTGATGATTTACAACTAACAATTGGAAATGACAAAGATTTCCTGACCACGCGCGTTTCTTACAAACTTAATTTAGAGGGACCGAGTTATGCAGTTCAAACTGCTTGCTCAACTTCATTAGTTGCTGTTCACTTAGCTTGTCAAAGCTTGCTTAGTGGTGAATGTGATATGGCTTTGGCTGGTGGTGTTTCCATAACTTTTCAACGAAAAGAAGGCTATTTTTACGAAGAGGGAGGAATTGGGTCAAAGGATGGACATTGCCGCACCTTTGATGCTGAAGGACAAGGAACTATAGGCGGTGACGGGGTGGGAATTGTCGTCTTGAAGCGATTAGAAGATGCTCTTGCTGATGGAGACAATATTCATGCTGTCATTAAAGGCTCTGCTATTAATAATGATGGTTCTTTCAAACTTAGTTATACAGCACCTCGTATAGATAGCCAAGCTAAGGTGATTAGAGCGGCTCAAGTGACAGCTGAGGTTGAACCAGAGACAATTACTTATATCGAAGCTCATGGGACAGCAACACCTTTAGGTGATCCAATTGAAATAGCTGCGCTGAAACAAGCTTTCTCTCCCCATACGGATAAAAAAGGCTTTTGTGCGATCGCTTCAGTGAAAACTAATATCGGTCATTTAGATGCTGCTGCTGGTATTGCAGGCTTAATCAAAACTGTGCTTGCTCTGAAACATAAATTGATTCCACCTAGCCTGCACTTTAAGGAGCCTAATCCCCAAATTGACTTCGATAACAGCCCCTTTTACGTAAATACTAAGCTATCACAATGGAAGGTTAACAACGGTTCTCGCCGTGCAGGGGTTAGTTCTTTTGGTATTGGCGGCACCAATGCACATGTAATTTTGGAAGAAGCACCAGTTGTTGACATTAGGCAAGACATAGACTCATATCAATCTCGCCCTTGGCGGTTATTAGTACTTTCTGCGAAGACAAGCTCTGCACTGGAGAATGTCACAGTAAATTTAACGACTCACCTCAAGCACAACCCAACATTAAATCTTGCCGATGTGGCTCACGTACTGCAAGTAGGTCGTCGGGCTTTCAACCATCGCCGAATATTAGTTTGCCAAGACCTAAATGATGCAGTGCAGGCACTAGATTCTCCAAATCCTCAGCGAGTTTTGACTAACTTTCAAGAGCCTTGTCATCGACCTATCATATTTATCTTTCCTCAGAACGAGGCACTGTGTGTAAATAAAACTTTGGAGTTATATCAGCATGAGCCAACATTTCGTCAATGGGTTGATTCTTGTTCTGAAATCATAAAATCTTATCAGGTACTAGATTTACGCACAGTATTGTATCCAATCCAAGAACAGGCTGAAAAAGCTGCTTATTTGCTAGAACAAACTCAAATTTCCCAGCTAGCATTGTTTGTGATTGAGTACGCTTTAGCACAGCTATGGCTGTCTTGGGGTGTACGTCCTCAATCTATGATTGGTTATGGTACTGGAGAGTATGTAGCTGCAACTCTTGCTGGTGTATTTTCCCTAGAAGATGCCTTAGTACAAGTAGCTGCTCGTGGGCAACTGTTGCAACAGTTGCCCTTGGGGGCAACCTTCTATCTTCCACTTCTAGAGCACTACATTGGGCAAATCGAAAAAATCGAATTGAAGCCACCTCAGATTCCTTTTATCTCGAATGTGTCAGGAACTTGGATTACTACAACCGAAGCAACAAACCCGAGCTACTGGTCAAAGCACCTAAAGCAAACAGCAAACTTTGCAGATGGTATTGCTGAGTTAATAAAAGAGCCAAATTACATTTTTTTAGAGGTTGGCTCCGGAGGAACATCGAGCGCTTTAGCTTATACGCATCAAAAAGATAAACCTACGGCTTTGAGTTCACTTCCTCATCCAAAAAACCAACAGTCGGATATAGCATTCTTACTGAATACGTTAGGGCAACTCTGGCTTTTGGGAGTTCAAGTAGACTGGTCTGGTTTTTCTGCCCACGAGCAACGTCACCGGATTCCGTTGCCAACTTATCCTTTCGAGCGTCAACGTTACTGGATTGACCAGCAACCAGATTCTGTACCTGTTAGTACACAAGCAATACACAAAAAGTCAAATATTGCAGACTGGTTTTACATTCCTTCATGGAAACAATCTAAACTCATTGAACCTCTTGAAGAAGATTTGACACAAGCTCAAAAGACTTGTTGGCTTGTTTTTGTTGATGCGTGTGGGTTAGGAAAAGAACTTGTAACACGACTAAAACAACAAAAGCACAATGTTATCGCAGTAATTGAGGGAGAGCAGTTTGCCAAACTAAGTGAGGATGCATATACAATCAATCCCCAGCGACAAGATGACTATGAAGCATTGATCCAAGAACTACGCCAATTGGATCGGATACCACAAGCGATCGCTCATCTATGGAATGTAACAGCATATGACCAATCATACTTACCAAAGCAATACTTTGAAAACAGCCAGTATTTAGGCTTTTACAGTCTACTTTTCCTAGCTCAAACGTTAGACAAACAAAATATGACTCATCCTCTGCAAATTATTACAATAACGAACAATTTGCATGAATTGACAGGTGAAGAAAGTTTAAGCCCAGAAAAAGCAACCTTACTAGGACCGTGTAAAGTTATTGGGCAAGAATACCCGAACATAATTTGCCGAAGTGTTGATGTTGTCATTCCTAAATCGGCAATTGGAAACGAGAAGCTAGTAGACAATTTGATAGGAGAACTTACAACTAAAACGGATGACTTAATAGTTGCTTACCGTGGGTATCATCGCTGGATTCAAAATTGGGAATCGGTCCAGATAGATACAGCTATTGAAGAAAAAATCAGGTTTAGAGAAGGAGGAGTTTATTTAATCACTGGTGGTTTAGGACGTATTGGCTTTATTTTAGCGGAATACTTAGTCAAGAGATTCAAAGCCAAGTTGATATTGCTAGGACGCTCCAGTGTTCCTAACAAAGAAAATTGGTCTGAATGGATAGCGAACCATGATGACTTGGACACAACAAGTCGCAAGATTGAAAAAGTAAAGACGTTGGAAGAATTGGGTGCTGAAGTTTTGGTCATTAGCGCTGATGTGGCTAACTTTGAACAAATGCAAGCAGCAATAGCTCAGGCATATGAACGCTTTGGCGAAATTAATGGTGTGATTCATGGGGCAGGGATTGTTGAAGACAATTCACTTCACCTTATTCAAGAGACAGGTAAGGCTGAATGTGAAATACATTTTCAGCCTAAAGTGCATGGGTTATTTGTCCTGGAAAAAGTTTTGCACGAAAAAGAAATTGATTTTTGTCTTTTACTATCCTCCATATCATGTATTTTAGGAGGATTAGGGTTTGCCGCTTATTCGGCAGCCAACCTTTTTATGGACGCTTTTGCTTATAAACATAACCAAACAGAAATTATACCGTGGATTAGCTTGAACTGGGACGGTTGGCTACTTGAAAAGGAACAACAGCAAGATACAGACAATAAATCAACTTTGGCCGAATTATTTATTACACCTACAGAAAGTTTAGAGGTCTTTAAACGTGTTCTTTCCATCAAGAAGCTAACTCAAATTGCTACCTCATTAGGGGATTTACAAGCTAGAATTAATCAGTGGCTTAAGCTGGAATCAATACGAGATACAGAACGTTCTACACAAGATACAGAGCATTCGGTACAGAAAGATTCACGCCCACTGCGCTCAAGAGCAAATTTACAAACTACTTATGTTGCTCCCCGTACTCCTGTAGAGTTCGCTGTTGCCAATTTATGGCAACAACTTCTAAGTATTGATCGTGTAGGTGTTCATGACAACTACTTTGAACTAGGAGGTCATTCGCTGATAGCTGTGCGTTTGATGGCTCAAGTTCAGCGGAAATTTGGTCATAACCTGCCTTTGGCAACTCTATTCCAAGCTCCTACAGTGGAAAAACTAGCTAGCGCTCTCCAGCAGACAACAGATTCTCAACCTTGGTCTCCTTTAGTAGAAATTCAGCCTCGTGGTTTAAAGCGGCCTTTCTTTTGCTTACCAGGAGGTGGTGGAAATGTCTTGTACTTTTACCACTTAGCAAATTATTTGGGGCTAGACCAACCATTTTATGGTTTGCAAGCACGAGGTCTTGATGGAAAAACTCCAGCATACACGTGTATTCAAGATATGGCAACCGATTACATCAAAGTTATACAAGGTGTCCAGCCACAAGGTCCATACCTTTTGGGAGGTCATTCCTTCGGCGGTCTTGTGGCTTTTGAAATCGCCCTACAGTTTCAACAGCAAGGTCAAGAGGTTGCTCTGCTCGCCATTTTTGACGCCAAGGCACCTATTCCGGACAACAAACCTGTGGAAATCCAAAAGGATGATACGCAATACTTAATTGAGATGGTAAACATGGCAGAAGAATTTTTTGGCAAGAATTTATCTGTATCAGAGGATACTCTTAGATCGCTTATGCCGGATGAGCAGTTGAACTACTTTCTCGAGCGGTTAAAAATTGCTGAAATCTTTCCTCCGCAGGCTACGTTAGAGCAAGTTAACGGTTTTCTAGAAGCTTATAAAGCTAACATTAAAGCTATTTATGCTTATATGCCACAGCAAGTCTATCGTAATCAAATAACCGTCTTTCCGGCAAAAGAACAGGTTCGCGATAATTTATTGATGGATTGGGATAAGTACTCTTTAAAATCAGTAGAGACTTATGAGGTACCAGGCGAACACATCACGATGTTAGCAGAACCTCATGTTCAGGTTTTGGCAAAACATTTAAAAGTTTGTCTTGAACAAGCACAGGCAAATGGATAAACACATCAGAAATATAAACTATTAGGAGACAATCATGAATACAAATAAACAAGAAGAAAAAACGATTTACAAAGTGGTTGTAAATCACGAACAACAGTATTCTATCTGGCCTACCGAGCGAGAAAATGCTCTTGGCTGGTACAATGCATCTTATAGTGGTTCCAAGGAAGAATGCTTGGCATACATTAACAAAGTGTGGACTGAGATGAGACGCTTAGCTTGCAGAAAACAATTGAGGAGTCAGCACGTAAGGCATACTCGTAGCTTTTGCCGATCACGTTGTACATATAGAAGATGGAAAATTAGTCAGCAATAACTTAAATTTTCTTTCAAATCTTTAAACGGGAAATACAATCAAAGGATTAAAAATGTGGTATCTTTTACATAAATATGGCATAAAATGTTTGATTTGATTACTTATACCATTATAAAATATGACACTCAATAG
>JAQYWN010000555.1 GCA_029379265.1 Rhizonema sp. NSF051 | reverse complement strand
AGCTCCGAAATTTCATATCACTAATCAGCTTTTTAGCCTTAACTGAACCGTATTGAATACTAAGCAAGAATACAAATAACTTTGCTGCTGGCACAGTGGCAATTTTGCCATTTACGTCTCATGTTTCCTAAAAATCGGATTGCTATACAAGAGTGATTTACCGTAATTTTGCTGAAGGCATTTGCCTACAATTTTGTATAAATTGCAATTAGTAATATGTCCGGCTTTGGAGCGAAAAGCTCTGATAAGCCACCATTTATTTTATCAATAAGTATTTTATTAACAAAATAATTTATACAGCTAGTGGTGTAAGTAGCAATGGGCAAGGCAATCGGAATCGATTTGGGGACAACAAACTCCGTTGCAGCTTTTAAATTGGCAAATGTGGAGGTGGTGACAGCTGAAGACAACACGCCGACCGAACGGAAGCTGATGCGATCTATAGTCGCTTACGAACAAGGTCAACTGGCGGTAGGAGAAAAGGCTTACAACCAATTACGGGCTGATCCGGAAAACACGATTGTTTCCATTAAGCGTTTGATGGGACGGGGTTTTGGGGAAAAAGCAGTACAAAAGCAAAAGTCACAATTGGGGTATAAAATTACTCCACCAACCCAAGGAACAGACAACAGCATTGCCGTATGGCTGGGAAATAAAGAATACCAACCAGAAGATATTTCTGCTGAGATTCTCAAAAAAATCGTCAAAAATGCCCAAGCTTATTATCAGAAAATCAATAAAACAGCAGAAAAGATTAACCAAGCGGTCATTACAATCCCCGCCTACTTCAACGACAAACAACGCCACGCTACACGTACAGCCGCACTTAAAGCCGGACTAATGCCGTTAGAACTGCTACCGGAACCTACAGCCGCCGCTATATCCTACGGTTTTTCGCCAACCGATGACGATTTTCAAACAATTTTAGTTTTTGACTTTGGCGGTGGGACTTTTGATGCTTCGGTGATTCAAGCAGCTGGTACTTCATTTATCGAATTGGGAAAAGCTGGGGATTTGTGGCTGGGAGGAGATGACATCGACTCGCGCATGATTGAATTTGTTAAAGACCAAATTGTAAAACAAGAACAATTAGCTGATATTGACGGCTTGATTGCCAAAATGCCTCACTATCAACGGGTACGATTTCAGGCTGACCTAAAATCGTCAGTAGAACGAGCCAAAATTACTTTGAGTAGTACTAGGGTAGCTCGTATTGATACGACAACACCGTTGTTTGATGAGTTAGGAATCGCCATCCCCATTGAGGTAGAAATCACTCGTGACAAGTTTGAAGACATGATTCAGGATTTGGTAGAACGTTCTCTTCTGATTTGTCTTCAAGCAGTAAATGACGCTGCAACTGATTTAGATGCAGTAGATGTTGTGCTGTTAGTGGGTGGGTGTTCTCAAATTCCTTTTGTGCAGGATAAAGTCAGAGAGGCATTTGGCATTGATAAAGTTGTGGTGCATCCCCGTCCAATGTATGCTGTGGCGGAGGGCGCTGCAATTGTCGCCGCGAAACAGGTAGACAAAGCGCTTACTGTGTCTCGTGATTATTTTATTCAGCTTGTGGAAGGTAAGTATAAAGTCATCAGTCGCGGTGATATTCTGCCTGTAACAACTGCCCACACTTTTAAGACTGCGGCTGATGGACAACGGCTGATTCACTTTCAGTTTTTTAGCCCCGATCAAGTCAGGAAAGAGTTGGATGGAGTGGATGAGGATGAGAGTATTGGGGATATTTGGTTAGGTTTAGACCAATGGTACCCACGCGGAACAGAAGTTTTAGTTAATTTAGAATTGGATGAGAAAAACAGTGATTTGGGAATAACCGCAATTTTGAAAAACAACCTCTCGCTAAGAGTCAGTTGTAATTTCTCACGGGGGCGATCTGACGAGACAATTTATCGGGAATTAGAAACTGCGATCGCACAACTAAACGACCAGCCTTTGACACCATTGGGAGTTGAAGAAGCGCTACGCTTAGCAGTTCCAGTTGTGCAGTTAGCGAACGAGATTATTGATCCAAACACAGGAGAAGAACGCATCGACTTACACGTTCGCGCTCATGTCAGTCTGCAAAGGTTTCAGATTTCTATGTCAAAGGAACGCCTGGAAGCTGAGAGTTTCATTCAACAATGCGAGCAGATCGTGAAGCTCTGTAGATCAATGATTCCCCAATTGCAGCAGCAACAACTGCAACGGATCTGTGACGAGTTGCAAGATGCGATTCATACCAATGACATATCCAAAATGGAGTTCAAGACTAAAGAAGCTGAAGAGCAATTAGACTTTCTACCTGAAGAAGTAAAACTGATTCAAGCCTGTCTGATCGCAATTTACCAAGCGAATGCAGTTGCACCCACCCAAGCAAGTGCTATGTCTGACAAACTTTTTCGGATGGTGAGAGCTATGGAAAGCGGTGATCTAGGCGAAGGGAGTCGTCTTTGGAGTGAATTAGAACCCAATATCAGCTGTTGGCTCGAGCAAAAATTACCTAACAATAGCATTGTCACGGGGTTGACACGATGACAACTAAGCTTAACTGTACTGTCTGTGGATATACGGACATTGAATGTAATAATTGCCCGAACTGTTATACAGACTTGTCTCTCCTGCGGATGCTGCAACAACTTCCACAGGTCATGTCGTCTCCGGGTGAAGACTTATGCCTAACACAGACAACTCGGGGTGCTGACGAAGACACGGAGATAGGAAGAGGTTTTGACGATCAGCAGTTAGGACATGTATTGAAGGCAGAAGGAGTTATCACTGGAGATAACAGCACAATTAAAGACTTTCTTTTCCAAGATTTGGTGGGAGCGGTGTTTAACCGTTTTGCCCAAGGCAGAATTGCTGTATGGCTGGGAGTTATCCTATTTATCTTAACTGTAGGCTTTGGCTTGGGAGTCGTGGGCTGTTTTTTATATTCCAATCCCCCAGGAACTTCTGCTCTTGTTGTACTTAGCAACTCTCCTCAAGACGACGGTTGGAAACCTTCAAAGCCACACTGGCTCCTCAGAACTCAGTACTCAGCAACGCCAGTCGCCTCAACGGGAGCCAGTGCTGTTCGCGGAGCGTCTCCGAAGAATGAGAAGACGGGTTTGATTTCCCGTCGCAGGATAACAGCGTTGGGGAACCTCTTGCACGGCGCTGGCTCCTCAAGACTTTTGAAAGGGGGTTTGTGGTGGAAGTTTTTGATGTTTTTGGCAAAGTAGTAGATTGGACTCTTAAAACTAAAGAAGCCTTTGATCAGGCTGCTAGTGTCAAACATGAGTTCCAGAAAGCTACGCAACAAGCTCAAATGAAACGCTTCCGAGAGGCGGTTAAAATTGCTGAAGAAATACTTGCTCCTTGGGCTGGAAAGATTTCTTTGAGTCAGCAGTGGGTTAAACAGGTGTTCCTCGGCGATTTCTTAGAGCAAGTAAAGGTAAAGTTATGCGAGTGGCGTCAAGTTATTAATGAAGCTGATAGTCTAGTTCATCATGCTGACTCCTTACTGGAAACCGATGCCGCTAACCCTCTGCAAACACAAGTCTTGATAGAAGCGCTGGCTTTATTCCAAAAGAGCAATAGCCTGATGTGCGATCGCTACTTTATCCACTCGGTAAGCAAATGTGAATTAGAAATCCTGAAACGACAAAAATTTCAGGCTTTGGTGGGGATTGCAGAGGAATACACTCAATCGCTATGGTTTCAAGCTGCTATCAAAAAATATCTTGAGGCACAAGAACTTTACCAAACAATAACAGTTCAAAGGGCACTGGAATTTTTGGCATCTCAGGTTAAACGCGAAGAAGCTTACGAAGCTATTTTAAAAAAAGTGACTGTCGCTTCTCTTCAAGGCAGATTGGGGAGTGCAACTGCGCTTTTGAAATCTGCTTTAACTAACTTTCCACGATCTGATGGACTGGAATTACTAAAACAACTGCAACGCACGGTTGAAGGAAAAATACAGTTTCTTCTCGGATTAACTGCCGAGAAAGCAGGGAATCTTCAAGAGGCTGCCTCCTTATATAAAGTCGCTCAAGCGATCTTACCAGACCCTACAGAGTGTAAAATCCGCTTAGGGCTTGTAGCATTGAAAACTCAGGATTGGGCAATAGCACTATCTCACTTAAAGGGTGTTAGTGGAGAACAAGCGGCTTACTTACAGGGATTTACTTACGCGCAACAAGGAAATTTACAACAAGCTTACCTTGAGTGGCAATCTGTATCTCACCCAGACATTGAATTGAATCGGCTTATCCTCAAGACAATGAGCCAACAGCAACGCCTCAGGCTGCTTCAAAATATTGAACAGTGTGTACAGTCTGGTAATTTCAAAGCAGCACAAGCAGCTAGTCTACAATTTTTGCAAAAATTCGGCTCTGATAAATTAGTTGAAGATAATCTCAAGGAACATATTCAACCTCATTTAGACGCAGCTGTTTGGCAAAATACGGATTGGGAAATGATTGTGGCTCGAGTCGAAGAAATTTGGATTTCTCAACCCGATATGATTACCTTACATAATTGGGTAGTCGCAACTTATTATTATGCTTTAGAGACGCACTCTGGAGCATCTATACAGAATTTTATTATTGCTTTATCCACAGCATTGGCGAATTTAACTCACGCTCCAGCTTTGCAAAATATTCCTTGGTTAGGTACTAAACCTGTTGACTTAGAATCAATTTGTTTTGGATTAAAACGACGCATTGAAGAAGCAATAGAGCGTTGCAAAGATAAAGATATTAACGATTATTTGCAGTTACGCGATCTCCAACGTTTAGAATACCTATCTTTACACTTGATGAAGACACAGCCAAATCGGAATATCAAAATCAACAATATCCGCTTACCACCTAGTTGTTATAACAAATACTTTAATCGATGGCAAGAGAATTTAGTAGATGTAATAGAGCCAAATCAAAACATTTTGCGATCGCTTTATACTCCTTGGGGTTTAGCTGTTGCTGCTTGTTTAGAAGGAGATAAGCAGAGAGCAATTCAACTGAAGCCAATAGTTAAACCTCAGACTTCTATAGAATTTTTTGCCGAGCAGCTGGTTGCTTATCATGAGGGTTGCTATCAACTTGTACAGCAAAAGTGGCGAGAGGCAATGATACCACTAAAACAAGCTTCTACAGAAATTAAAGCTTCTGTTGTTTGGCAACAGGAAATAGACAGACTCTGTTCTATACAACGTCAAGAAATATCACAATTTAAAGAACATTTAGAGTTTTCTCAGTTTTGGTATAATCTTTTGGGAAGTCAATCTGCTAGAAGTTATCTCGCTGAGTACAAAGCTGAACAACTGTGGATGAACTTAGCAAATCAACATATTTCACCGCTCAAGGCACTGCAAGAACTTCAAAATATCAAACAAATAGATGAGTTGAATCCAGTTGTACTTGATTTTCTTGAAAAAGTGGGATTTTTTCAAGAAATGGAAATCATTGAGATGCTTTTAGAAAATAATAAGTTTGAAGAAGCTGTTTCGCTCGCTAAGAAGTCAAATCACAAACGAGTAAAGTTTAAAGTAGCCGAATTTTTTGTGCAAATATTAGCTAATACTGTTGAGAGAAGATTAGGAGATTTACAAATGATTCATAAACTGGGACGATTTGCATACGAAATATGTCCAAATGAACCGGCATTTCAAGAAGTCTACCGTAGTCTGAAATTACGTTAATATCTTTTAATCTTTTC
>JAQYWN010000554.1 GCA_029379265.1 Rhizonema sp. NSF051 | reverse complement strand
GTTTTTAATTTTTAAAGCAAAAAATGACCATAGTTATTTATCGCCTAGTCATTTGAAAAATTGCTTTCACCGCTGCTGTGACTATTTTCGTAAAATTGAGGATAAAGAAGTTTGTTTGCGAATATCTAATGAATTCGCTAGAGAATCTTGAGCTTTATTTACGTTCGGGCTTTTTTCTGGTGGCAGAACTGTCACAGTAGACTTAGCTTTTACGGGAATTTTTGTAGAAGGCTTTTGAGGTTTTAGTTTCGCCAAAACTGGTACATTCTTCGCAGATGGTGGAACTACAATTTTGACGCGGCGTTTTTTCAAGCGTTCTTGATAGCGGTTGAGATGTTGCTGGACTTTTTGACGCTGTTGGGGACGGTTAAGCAATCGGAAAATTATGAAGCATCCGCTTGCACAGCTTAGTGCGATCGCTGCCACCATCCATAAGGGCATGGTATTGCTTGTTGCTGGAGGCGTATCCGTTACTGGCACAACTTCAGCTTGTACTGGTGGTTCTTCTTGTTCTGTCTTTTCAACATGTCCTACATAACCAAGACTGTACAGGGCAACACCTGCACTACCCAGAAAAATCGCTAACAACCCAGCTATCAACACCCAAGGTTGTTGTCCGAACAGATGTATCAGAGAATTCCCGCCAGATTTTTGTTTCGATTGACTGTTTTCTGGCTCTGATTCAGGAGTTTTTGCTGGATTTGACTGGTCCTGTACACTCTGACTATTTTCCATGACAACTTTCAGATTTGTACCTCTTTTGTCATCGATTGTACTCGAGTCGGTACCATGCCGTATCCGTAATATTATCTCTATTTTTAGTACTTATTTTACATTTAATTACTTTTTTCACCAATTCCTCTTCCTAAAAATTGGTGTTATTTGCTACTTGATAACTGAATTGCCCATCAACAAGATGTTCTTGTCTTATACATTAGCTCCAACTTTAATACAGTTCGGTTGGACAATGTTTAGTTATTACTTAGGCAAGGGAAGAAAGAACTTGATTTTTCTTCCCCTACTTCTTTTATTCTCCACTCCCCGCATTTCTTGAGAGTGCTAATTGAATCAAGCGATCAACTAATTCTGCAAAAGGAACACCGCTATGTGCCCAAAGTAGAGGATACATACTACTTGTAGCCGTAAACCCAGGCATGGTGTTAATTTCATTAACAAACACTTCCCCTGTTGCTTCCACGTAGAAAAAGTCTACCCTTGCCAAGCCAGCAGCATCGACGGCAGCAAAAGCTTGTAAAGCCATTTCTTGAATTTGATGAGTGACAGCATCTGGCACTTTTGCCGGAATCAATAAATCTGCCTTACCGTCTGTATATTTTGTTTCATAATCATAAAAGTCACTTTTGTAAGTAATTTCACCGAGGACAGAAGCTTTAGGTTGGTCATTTCCTAAAACAGCACATTCTAATTCTCGTGCGACGACCCCAGTTTCAACAACGATCCTGCGGTCATAACTGGCAGCATTATCTAAAGCCGACTCTAATTCAGAGCGCGATCGCACTTTAGCAATACCCACCGATGAACCTAAATTAGCAGGCTTGACAAAACAGGGATAACCCAAGCTTGCCTCAATTTCATCACAAAGTTTCGGAAAAATACAAGGATTGGACCAAATTTGGGAGCGATTCACCGCCATGTATTTTACTTGCGGCAGTCCTGCTTGAGCAAACGCCATTTTCATGGCAATCTTATCCATACCCATAGCCGAACCTAAAACGCCAGAACCCACAAAGGGAACTTGCATTAAGGTGAGTAAGCCCTGAATTGTACCATCTTCACCATTTGGTCCGTGAAGTATTGGGAACCAAACATCCACCTCAGCAACTGGAGAGGGAGATTGCAAAAGGCTGATTTGATGTTGGGCGTTAAGTGTTGAAGCTTGAGATTCCAATTCACTCGGAATACCCGAGCTTAAAACCTTTTGAGGTTCTTCTCCCGCTATCCAACGTCCATCTTTTTGGATGTAGAAAGGCAGTACTTCGTATTTGCTGGCATTTTCCTCTGCACTCAAAGCGAGCGCGATCGCTTGTGCCGAACGTATTGAAACTTCATGTTCTCCCGAACGACCACCGAACATCAACCCCACCCGTAGTTTCGTCATTTTCAACTCCTCTATCACCACTCATTGGGCAATAGCGTATCATAACGTTGTTGGTTGTTGATTGTTGGTTGTTGATTGGGGAATTGCTATCAACCATTAACCACCAACTCCTCCACTGCTTCACCTGTTAAGCTGAAGGCACGAAAGTCGGTAATTTTCACTTTGATCAACTTGCCTTTTAGTTCGTTGATGTCGCCTGCAAAGAAAGTGAGGCGATTACCGCTTGTCCGTCCCATAACCTGGGTTTTGTCTTTAGAGTTTTGCACTTCCACCAGAACTTCTTCAATGCGTCCCATGTAACGCTGCGATCGCTCGGCTGCTTTAATCGAGACTAAGTGATTTAATCTTTGCAGGCGATCGCTTTTGATTTCCTCACTTAATTGTTCCTCCCATACTGCGGCTGGGGTTCCGGGACGTGGAGAATAAGCAGCTGTGTTCACAAGATCAAAGCCAATATCCGTAACTAATTGAAGTGTATTTTCAAATTGTTCTTCTGTTTCTCCTGGAAAACCCACGATAGCGTCAGCACTAATTGACGCATCGGGCATGTACTCCCGAATTGTGTTGATAATCTGGCGATATTTCTCTTTTGTGTAACCCCGCGCCATGCGTTTTAACATTTCGTTATCTCCAGATTGGAAGGGAATGTGGAAATGCTCACATACCTTGGGTAACTCGGCACAAGCTTTAATGAGGCGTTCTGTAAAATAACGTGGATGACTAGTTGCAAACCGTATCCGTTCAATTCCGGATACATCGTGAATGTAATAAAGCAAATCTGTCAGAGTGTGCTGATGACGACCTTCAGATGTGACTCCTGGCAAATCTCTTCCGTACGCATCAATATTTTGACCGAGTAGAGTGACTTCTTTATAACCTTGACGCCCGAGTTCTTCTATTTCCGTCCGAATGACGAACGGGGTGCGGGATTGTTCAACACCTCGCACATTAGGAACTACGCAGTATGTACAACGTTCATTACAGCCGTAGATCACATTCACCCAAGCAGTCACAGTGCTATCCCGTTGCGGCTTGGTGATATCTTCCATAATATGAACTTGCTCGGTTGCCACCACTTGGTTACCGTCAAAGACTTGTTGTAGTAAATCTTTCAGACGGTTTGCATGTTGTGGTCCCATGACCAAATCCAATTCAGGTACGCGTCGTAACAGTGCTTCTCCTTCCTGTTGAGCAACGCAACCTGCAACAATTAAAGTTAAATCAAGCTGTTCGTGCTTACGCTTTGCTTGTCTACCTAAATACGAATATACCTTCTGTTCAGCATTATCTCTGATACTACAAGTATTGTATAGTATAACCCCTGCTTGATTCGGATCTTCCGACCACTCAAATCCCATGTCCTCTAATATACCAGCCATGCGTTCTGAGTCGGCTTTATTCATCTGGCAACCGAAGGTGATTATGTGGTAGCGACGAGGTAACGTGGTCATGGGCGTGATAAATTTGTCTGGAGTCTAATTAATGATACCAATTTTCATCTCACACCACTAGGAGACTTGCACTATACCTCGCTTCTCCCAAGAGGACACGCCAAGGCTAACGAGGTTAGTGTCCAGAGGAATGGTTGGTTGCTGACTGTATCGCTTGTGCCCTTGGGTAAGTTATTCAAGCGGACCAAAATCAACTTTATAGACTAGAATCAAACGGTGGTCGGTAATTATAACTTGGATGAGTTTCTTTTTGGATATGTTGTTTGATACTGTCGAGGTCAATAAAGCAGTCAGTAACATCAATTAAGCTATCGCTAGTCATGGAACGCACGCTGAGAACCTCAACCCGAACTCCTTTGTAACTGACAGCATTGACAGCGTAGGCTAAATCTCCATCCCCACTGACTAAAACTGCAGTATCGTAGTAGGGAGCTAAATTCATGATATCAACAGCGATTTCTATATCCAAGTTGGCCTTTTTAGAACCATCTGGAAGCTGAATTAAATCTTTAGTGACAACACGATAGCCATTTCGACGCATCCAGAGCAAAAAACCCTGCTGTTTCTCATTGGTACGATCAACACCTGTGTAAAAGAAACTACGCAACAGTCTTCCACCTTGACTTAAATAGCAAAGTAATTTGGCGTAATCAATTTCAATACCAAGTTGCAAAGCTGCATGAAATAGGTTTGCACCATCAATAAATATAGCAATTCGACCGCGATTGGTGTCGCTGATGGGGAGTGTTGAAACCAAAGTGTCTGACATCTTAGTGTCTTCACCTTCAACAGTCGAGTCCACAATACGTTCTCCTTGCCAATGCGGTCGCTCCTTAAGTAACTTATAATTATTTTTTTCGTTCGTAAAAATATTCATTGATACCTCTGTTTCTCAAATTGGGAAAATTTTTATGGAAAATGGGCAATAGATAATGTAATTTGGTAAGGATTTAGCAATCAGCTGTGAACAGACAAGTTATACAGGACATGATAAATTCAAAATCAGGACTGAACGCTTGCTTATGCAATTTGTAACAGATTTCCAGCATTATATCTTTAAATATCATCAAGACCTTTAAAATTAACTTTTTCAAAGATGGAAAAAGTTACATGGCTCTCTCTAGAAGACGGGATTGCTACCGGATTTTATTAAAGAAGAGATCGCCGTGACTAATTCAGTTGGCTGAACTGGTTTAGACATATGTCTCTGGAAGCCTGCGGCCAGTGTCTGTTTGCTATCTTCATCTCTAGCATATGCTGTTAAAGCGATCGCCAGAATGCCACCTCCCTGTTCTGGTGATCGCGCTCTGATTTCGCGGATCAAAGCGTAACCATTTTTAGAAGGCATCCCAATGTCACTGATCAGCAAAGAAGGCCCACATCTTTCTAGTTTCTCCAATGCTTCAGTGGCGGTTGCTGCTGAGAATACTACTGCGCCATACTGCTCTAGCATAAAGGTCAGAAATTCGCGGCTATCAGACTCATCATCAACAATCAGTATTCTGACACCAAGAAGAGGTTGACTATGCAATGTCATTTCGCGATATGATCTGAACCCATTTTCTCCGTCGCTTTTTTCCAGTAGAGGTAACAACACAGTGAAGGTTGCCCCCTGTTCCTCTCCCAAACTGGCAGCATGTATAGTTCCGCCGTGCAATTCCACAAGATGTCGCACAATTGCTAAACCCAGCCCGAGTCCCGATTGATTTCTCGTCATTGAGCCATCTGCCTGACGAAAGCTTTCAAAGACGTAAGGAAGAAAGTCAGCACTGATTCCCCTACCGGTATCGCTAACCGTGATTTTAGCAAAGTGATGTACTGTCGGGGTGTATGAGAAGTTGTGATCCTGACTCTGTTGTATGTGTTCCAATCGGATTTCCACTCGTCCTCCAGTTGGTGTGAACTTGATGGAGTTGGAAAGCAGATTCCAGAGAATTTGCTGTATGCGGTTTGAGTCTCCCGCAACCAATAATTTTTGCTTCGCGATCTCGATGTTAGATGCGCCTGTCTCCGCTCCCAATCTAAAATCTTCATCCCCTAGCTGTCGCCTAGGAACAATAGAGAATCTCAAATCAATAGACATCTCCGAAAACCGTCAAAGCTGCTTTGTGACTAGCTTATAAGCTGCATT
>JAQYWN010000553.1 GCA_029379265.1 Rhizonema sp. NSF051 | reverse complement strand
GATTTACATTCATATCAATACTTGTATTGTTTATTGTAAGCACCCTACTTAAATATGTTCTTCTTTTCAGGGATTAAGCGACTTTTAGTCGGGAAATCGTTACCAACGAGTGCAAATGCTGAAGAACGATTGAACAACTTTGCGGCATTGGCAGTTCTTTCCTCAGATGCCATATCTTCGGTTGCCTTCGCCACTGAAGAAATTCTCAAAGTTATGGTACTTGCAGGAAGTGCGGCACTCGGATTGTCCATATGGATTGCGATCGCGATCGTCCTCCTGCTATTGATAATTACCCTGTCTTATCGACAAACCATTCGTGCTTATCCCAGTGGCGGTGGAGCCTATATCGTTGCCCATGCGAACTTGGGGATCTATCCAGGGCTAGTAGCAGCTGCGTCGCTGATGATCGATTATGTTTTGACAGTGAGCGTGAATATCGCAGTTGGCGTGGATAACCTACTCTCAATTCCAGAGTTGCAATCACTGCGACATTTAAAAATAGAACTTTGCTTGCTATTTATTGCCTTAATCATGCTGGCCAATCTTCGAGGTGTACGGGAATCAGGCAGAATCTTTATGATTCCAACTTATGCCTTTGTTCTCATTGGTTTGATTACCATCGCCTCAGGTTTGTACCAACAAGCTTTTGGACATATCTCTGCACCTCCCCCCACAATTCAAGCAGCAGAACCACTGGCTGTATTTTTGATTTTGAGAGCATTTTCTCAGGGATGTTCAGCCTTGACTGGAGTAGAAGCAATTTCAAATGGCGTGCCGGCATTTAAGCCCCCAGAGTGGAAAAATGCTCAGATCACAATGGTATACATGGGTTTAATTCTAGGAACGTTGTTTCTGGGGATTACCCATTTAGCTAACGTTTATCATATTGTGGCAAGCGATAGCGAAACTATCATTTCTCAATTGGGTCACAGTATTTTAGGCAATGGAATACTATACAAATTTCTGCAAATTTCTACACTATTTATCTTACTTTTAGCCGCCAATACAAGTTACGCAGACTTTCCTCGGCTTGCCTCTCTCTTAGCACGCGATGGATTTTTACCTCGGCAATTAGCACTGTTGGGCGATCGCCTAGTCTTCTCCAATGGCATTATTCTCCTAAGTACGATTGCTGCTGTCTTACTTATTATTGTGAAAGGGAGTGTAGATGTGCTGATTTCCCTCTACGCACTCGGTGTATTCACTTCCTTTACCCTTTCTCAAGCGGGAATGGTACGCCACTGGTTCAAGGAACGGACATCAGGTTGGCTCGGTAGTGCGTTGATGAATGGGTTGGGAACTATAACTACAGCGGTTGTATTAATTGTTATCTTACAGACAAAATTCCTAGCAGGAGCTTGGTCAGTGTTGGTGTCAACTATTTTGCTGGTGATGTTATTTTTAGCCATTAATCGTCACTATAAATATGTCGCAGAACGCCTCAGTCTTGAGAATCTTGCACCGAGAAGTTATCTTCCGAGACAGAAAACAGACATTATCAATCAACCAGCAGTCGTTGTCGTCGGTCAACTCAATCAAGTTACGGTATTAGCTCTCGATTATGCCCGTAGTATTGCGGATGAGGTTGTTGCTATCCATGTCGATCTAGGTTCTACAGACAGAACAAAACTGCTGCAACAATGGCAAAAGTTGGAATCTGATGTCACGTTAGAAATTCTAGATTCGCCCTACCGCTCAATAGTAAATCCCATCGTAGACTTTATTGGCGATTATGAAAAGCGTCACAGTGGCATTTTTTGTACTGTCATTATTCCTGCTATTGTGACACGTAATTGGTGGCAGGGGCTGTTGCACAATCAAACTGGTTTTTTCCTAAAAGCAGCCTTACGTGCCCATAAAAGCCGAGTTGTGACTACTGTGAGATATTATTTGTAAGCGGCGTAGGAGGGATGAGCTACGGCTTCCATGCTCATCCGATGAATTGAGCATTCGCTGACGCGTTGAGCAGTTCCTAAACAGTATTTCAAATTATTCTGCTTGTTGTTAACAGGCATACTCATAAATATTGTTATCGTTCTCAAGCAGAATATCATGTCCGTTGAATCACCCATAATAAAATAACCCCTCTTCGCAAGCGGAGAGAGGGAGGCAGTGGAGTTCAGTATCGATGGAAATTATGGCTAATTAAACGGACATGATCTAACTGGAGAACGATTTTGTTTTCTTAAGCAGGAGCCAACTGTTTGACTTTTTCCTCCATTGATGCCATCAGCGATTGAAATGGCTGAACAAATTTGTCAATTCCTTCGTCTAAGACTGTATTCATCACCTGATCTAAATCAATATTGATATCAGGCTCTTTCAGTGAGTCTATTAAGCTATATGCTTCTTCAACACCAGTTTCTAACCGATTAGCAATATCACAATGATCGGAACATGCTTCTAATGTCGCCGGAGGTAAAGTATTAACAGTATCCAATCCTACTAACTCGTTGACATACATGACATCATTGTATGCCGGGTTTTTTGTGCTAGTACTCGCCCACAATAGTCGCTGTACGTTTGCGCCTTTTTCAGCCAAGGCTTTCCAACGTTCATGCTGAATAATTTCTTTGTATTTTTGGTAAGCAATTTTAGCATTGGCGATCGCCACTTTACCCTTAATCGCTTGCAAGCGAGCTTTCAGATTCGGCGAGTCAGTTGAGCCAATTTTCTTAATCCTTTGATCGATTGCTTCATCAATATTAGAGTCGATACGACTCAGGAAAAAACTAGCCACTGAAGCAATTTTACTAATATCCTCACCCCTGTTGACTCTTGCTTCCAAGCCTTCAATATAAGCCCAAGCTGCGGCTTCGTAGCTTTTTACAGCAAATAGTAGAGTCACGTTAACATTAATTCCCTCACTGATCACTTGTTTGACTGCTGGTGAGCCACTGAGCGTACCAGGAATTTTAATCATGACATTTTCCCGCCCAATCTCCTGATAATAGCGCCGCGCTTCTTTAATCGTAGCTTCTGTGTCATGGGCAATAGTCGGCGGAACTTCGATGCTGACATAGCCATCCAATCCACCTGACTCCTCGTAGATTTGGCGGAAAATGTCGCAAGCATTACGGATATCCTCAAAGATTAAGGATTCATAAATTTTGTTGACAGGCAAACCTGCCTTAATTCCCGCTTCGATATCTGCATCGTACAGTGCATTACCGAATATCGCTTTTTCAAAAATAGCTGGGTTAGAAGTAATTCCACGGATACCCCAGTTAGAAATCATGTCTTTGAGTTGATCTGACTTAATCAAGTCACGAGTCAAGTTATCCATCCAGACACTTTGACCGTAATCTTTAATTGTTAAAAGTGGGTTGTTTGCCATATGCTGTCACTCTTATTAAATTTCTACTTTTGTTTACTTACGCTAACCGAATTACATCAAAGATTTTCTTAGGATCTATCACGTTGAGTTTTCATTACTCATAAACTTAAAGTAAAAAAATAAACCCCTAATCTCATCTTTCAAAAGAGTGACTTTACGACTCACAATAAAAATAGCTGTTCCCACCTCTTTCAATTGGTTCAAAAAACTCGCCCTGATTGCCATCTATAGGAAGGTAGATGGTTTGAAGGGAACACCATAAATAAATAATAATGATTCAAACTTTGACCCTTTATTTCTTATGCCGTGCCACAACGCTCAGGAATATTGTTTCATAAATAAACTGGCGTGCCAGTACCCCACCAGCCACTACCTACCTCTCGATCATCAATAGACGTCACCAGAAATAACGTAGGGGCTTTCCGATCGGAAAGTCCCTACCTTCGTTCCTACCTAGGATTTGAACGAATGCGTAATTAATTTTTACTCTTACGTATAATGTAAAGGTATATACAAATATAAAATACAACTATAGGAAGAGTTTTAAGGTTAATGTTAGGAAAGAAGTAGAGCGAGATACCGCTGAGGTTAAAGATACCGTTCGTCGAGAAGAATTAGATGTCGATGCTCCAGATATCCTAGTTGATAACACAACTAATCAGCAGCCAAAAGACCGAATTTAAGCTATTAGACATAGTACAAAATTTCGCAAGTTCGTGACGCTCAGGAAAATAAAGTCCATCGTTCGTAGTTGCGCTTTAGCGCTAAAGCGCAACTACGAACCAAAATACCACTAATTTATGAAACGTTGTACTAAGTTCGTGATAATTAATTATGCATTCGTTCTTATCCTTGCTTGGGGCGAACAGCCGTTTTTTAACCCTCCTTTTTAAGAGGGGGTAGGAGGGATTTTAACGCGCTCACAGCAACCATATTGACCTTTAATTGAGTTGCAGTTGATTGATCAGATTAGACAAGTCCTTTTGGGAAACCTGACGGTGACCGGTTTCAACTGCATCAACCCAGGAAACACTTTTACCCATTGTTTCCGCGAAAAATGCCCTCGACCAACCTTTTGCTTTTCTCGCTTCTCTGATGACATTGCCTGATGGAGGCTGGATTTTATTTGCTATGGGCTCATCCAAAGGCACAATCAAGCGTTCTTCTACTTCTGCTGGTAAATGAAAACGCCATTTAGTATTTAGCAATTCTTTCCAATAGCCTATAGGTCTTTTAGTGCGATTATTACCTGTTAACCAAGTGAGTTCTGTTTCCAATTCTACCTGCCATCCTGCTTCTTTGACGACTTTTAAGTCAGTTTCCAAGTCATCAGCCATTTGCCGTCTCTTTTGCCGATCTGAATGGGCGATCGCTACTTTATCTGCGCCGTAAGCAATTTTCATGAGAGTGAACCCCATGACACTGTCGTTTTGAAATCCCGATTGGATCTGGAAGGTAAGCCAAATCAGCAGTCTAGCTGCACCAGCATTTTGTTTGCCAATACTAAATAGTTTCTGTACGGTTTTCTTGGTAATAATTCCTGTCTGGCAGTAATACTCAGATTTGTTGAGGAAGTATTTTGTCCATTCTCCTGGCTTACCTATGACTTTTAAGCCCACGAGCTTATGATCACCAGTTTTGTCGGTTTTAAATTCTCGTTCTATACTGACATCCCAGATTTTTAAATCTGGAATCGTAAAAGCTTCTACTTCCCCTTGCTTAGGCCATGCAATACTGGCAAGTACCTGGGTTGGTTGCTGTAAGAGATCATCTAAAATATTTAGTTGTTCATGTCTGCATAAATCCCTACGCTTGACAAGCCCCGTGTATTCAAGTAGTTGTCTGTCATCAATGACAAAACTGCCTTCCCAAGGTTTGTCTAAACTGGCTGCTAAGGCACAGTATATCAGGTGAACAGCACAGGCCCTCGGGTCAAATTTGTCTATAACAGCTAGGGCTGCTTCAGAAGCCATTTGTGCTTGCGGAGTTTCGGGATTATCTGTTACGTAGTAAAAGACTTTTCCTTTTCCGCCTTCAACTTCTTTTTCATAACTGAGAGTACTGCTGACTTCAGCTTTCCACAACAGATCCATTTTTTGAGATAGGACTTCAGCTACTCCATGTAAAACTTGCGACAACGCCGCAACATTAGTCTGACTGTTAGGAAATAAAGAAGCCTGTTTGAATTGTCGGTATTTTTCTGAACGCTGCTGGTAATTTAATAGTAGCTTTTGAATAACTTTCTTAAATCTCCCTAAAGCAGAAATTTTCTTTTCTAATTTATCGGGAGAATCTTCTGGTAATTCTTCTACACTATTCTTTGACTTAGAATAAATGTTAATTTTTAATAGCAAATGAAAGAAGTTTTTGCCTTGATTACGTA